>JBLHWU010000209.1:0-10946 GCA_047629355.1 Saprospiraceae bacterium
CAATGATTTTTGCAACCGAATACATAGCCGATATAATCGGTGTATCGCAGATTTACCTTGGAGTATTTTTACTGTAAAAATTGAATTACAGTCCCGAAAATTCTTTTGTGATAATGATGATTGTATTTGGAAAATCTTTACCGAACGATTTAAAAAGACTTTGCTTCCTTATGCACGCAAAATAGCAAGACTCAAAAATACAATGGAGTGTAAGTAAAAACGATTTAATAAGTTGGACCATAATGCGCCGTAATTTTTTCTTCTAAAGAATTCAAAAAATCGTTGCATAGCCTTCGTTACGGAACTATTTTTTGTGTTTTTTAGAAGGGAAAAGGACAAGCATAATGGCCCAAGTTATTGAATCGTTTTTACTAACCACAAAAAAAACTAATCCTTCGCCGCCCGATTCAATTCCTCCCTTGCACTCCCGCCCCCTTGCTTCGACGATTTCATATGCTGATTCCCAAATTTATACCGCAACTGCAAAGACGGTATCGGACCATCCCACCGATTTTCGATAAACAAATCCATATTCGCATATTCAATATCTGCTTTCAAAAAGCGCGCAAAAATGTTCTCCACACCGACACTCACTTTCAATTTATCATTCAAGAATTTCTTTGACATGCCCAAGTCCACGCCATATAGCCATTGCGCGGAGACGATGCCCTCTTGTCCGCCACTATTGTACCAGCCCGTAATTTCCGTGTTTATTTCTGCGGGGAGTTGGAAACTCATTTGCAAAAAGCCTGTGAAGTCCCATTTTTCACGAACAAATTGCTGCTCTAAATATTTGGAATCATAAGAAACGTGGTTGGCAATGACGCCGCCGTAGCCTTCAATTTTTGGAATAAAATCCAGTGGGAAGAAGAGACTGAGGTTCCAATTTTCAAACTTCTCTAAGTTAAAAGTGGAGAGAAACGCCTCCCCAGTTTCATCATCTTGCTGCGTCAATTCCACCATGGCATCCTTCGTTCTTTTGTATTCTACGTTGAAAAATGGTTGCTTTTCGTAGGATAAATTGACTTTCAAACTATGCGTTAAAGCGGGTACTAAATTCTGGTTCCCTTTCTCCGCTGTGAATGGGTCGAGAAAATAAACAAAGGCATTCAGCGACGAATAACGCGGTCGGTCGATGCGGTAACTATAGGCAAAATTCACCGCCAATTCCTTCGTAATCTCTCGCCCAATACTCAGACTCGGAAACAGTTTAGAAATGCTTCGCGACAAAATCGAATCCTGTCCTTCTATCACAGACAAACCTTCCGAATTACTATTTTCATAACGCAGACCAAGCGTTCCCGACCATTTGTTTTTAGAAAAAGTGAGCTTGGTATAAGCCGCCGCAATGGTTTCACTAAAAACAAAACGATTGCTCAGCGAGTCCACAAAATCAAAGCTACCTGTGAGGTTTTCAATGGAAGTATTCAAACTATTGTCCAATTCGGCATCGCTGTATTTTCCACCAAATTGCACTTTGACCTCTTTGGAAATAGGGTAGTGGTAATTCAAGGAAGTCGTGATAATTGTACTATTGCCGGGTTGGTCATAACGTTGGTCAGGAATGAATGCGCCGAAGAAAACTTCTGTTGGGTCAAGCTGACTGCCGCCCCCGTTGGTGATGCCGACGAGATTGACGTCAAAGTCCAATTTTTGACCACTGGTATCCATTTCAAATACATAATACGGGTTGATGGTCAATAGCTGCCACGTATCATCTTGGTAGTTGTTGGTAATTAGCCGAATGTCTTCCAATTCCTCGGAAGCGTAGTCAATATCAGTAGTATTGAGAATGGTATTGTCGGTTTTGCTACTCCAAATGCGGCTGGAAAAGCCAATGCGGTGTCTATTGTTCACATCCCAATCTAAGCCCAAGTTTGCGCCAAAACCAGAGCCTAATCCAGGGTCGTCGCTAATTTGTGTATAGGTGTCGCCCGCCACATCGCGCGTAATTTTCATCTCGTCCCACCAAGGATATTCGCGGTAGCTGACACTCCCGTTGATGTTGACGCTGCCCTGATAATGCGAGAGCGACGCACGGGTTTTGTACTTCCAATTTTGACCTTTTGCCACCCCAACAGAGACACTTCCATTCGTTCCAAATAAGCTATTTTTCTTCAAGACAATATTGATAACCGCGCCCGTTCCATCTGCGTCAAACTCCGCACCCGGCTGGTGAATCACTTCGATTTTCTTAATATTATCACCCGGCATATCTTTCAATAAAGACTGCATATCCATATATTTTGTCGTCTTTCCGTTGATGAGAATGATGATATTGCTTTGTCCTGCCATCCGCAATTTATCGCCCGTGACAATCATGCCGGGCACTTTTTTCATCACATCCAAAAGGTTGCCATTGATGCTCGTCATATTGTTTTCTACGTTGACAATGAGGCGGTCTGACCGTTGTTCTAAAAGTGGTAATTTAGCGGTAACTTCTACGGTTGAAAGCATTTCTGTATCTTCTAATAAAACCGCATTAATCGCTTGCCTATTATCCGCTGGAAGCGTCAACTTTTCTACATTAAATGTTCCAAAACTCAGCATGGATATTTCTAAATAATAGTCTCCATCTTTAATATCTTTTAAAATAAAAGTACCGTTTTCATCCGAAGATTCTGCATTGGCGATGGTGGAATCTACCAAATTGTAAAGTGCGATGGTCGCAAAATAAATCGGTTCTTTTTGGTCGCTTTTGACCGTTCCTGAAATTTGATTTTGAGCAAATAGAGAAATGGTAGAGCATAAAGAGAGTATTAAAAGTTGGATTTTCATATTGATGAGTTTTTTTTTGAATAAAGGCTAATAATGCTAATGGATACGCCATTTGGTGTGTTACGTTCAACGGGTCAAAAAAGTTACAGTGCTTTTTTTAAGCTTTTACCGTTACTTAGTTTGATTGGAATGAATTCCAATTTTCTTTTTACCCCATAGCGCAGATAGCCTTTTCACATAGTCACATAGCTTTTTGTAGCTTAAATTTAGCTATTTAAGTTAATTTTAAAATGGTCTTAAATAACTGGTAATCAGTGACTTAATTTGTTGATTTGCTTTTTTATAAACTTTTTTAAATATAGAAGTAGACAGCTAATTTTAGCTTTCGAAAAGCTATGTGGCTATGTGAATGCTATCTGCGCTATGTGTTAAAAAACTGCGCCACGCATTTAAATGAATTTTTGTTACACGGTACTAGGATGCATTTTTAGGAAAGACAACCCTATGTGGAGATAGTTGGAAATGTGATTTTTATAAAAAAAAAACAAGGTTCGTTATAAATCTTAATTGTCGGCATTGGTCGCCGTTTTCAACTCAACAAGAACTAAGAGCAGCACAATTATCAATTCGAGTAAAAAATAAAGCTTGCCTAGGTCTGTCAATAGTTCATAAAAATTAACAACGAAGCCAATGGAAATAACGCAATATATTAGGTTGGCAAAAGCAATAATTCGTAAATACGGCTGCCAATTTTCACCAGCTTTAAAAAAGCAGATAAAATCATAAATAGCAAAAAAGCACGGCAGAATTGCTAAAAAGTAGAGCGCTTTGACAGGCATTCCAAAGCAATTCTCAAAATGTACAAGGACGATTCCTAATAAAAATGCAGAGAGTATCGCACCAAATCCGTCGATTAGAAACAACTGCTTTGGATTTTTAATGATATAATTAACGATTTTTTGTAACATTTTTGTCGTGTAATTCTTTTGCGGTAAATGGTGGGTTCAAGCCCATCTTTTACTTGCTATCTTCAAGGTAAACCGACGCGGCGGGTTCAGCTCACCGTGTCGGAACAGCTCCAGAAGATTTGTAATTATTTTATCCATAATTTTCAAAAATCTGATTCACAATCCGCACCAAACTATCATAATCTTCCTCTGTCAGATTGTCCCAACCTTGTTTTCTTAAACCCAAAACGGCGGGCAGTGCCTTTTCATAAACCGTTTTGCCATACTCGGTAATAAAGATTTTATATCGCCGTCTATCATTCTCAAAACGCTGTCGTTCGACCAATTCTTTTGTACACAACAAGTCAATGATGCGAGAGACGGTCGGCGCATTTTTAAAATTCCGTTCCGCCAATTCATTCTGCGAAATGCCATTATTTTGATACAAATTATCGAGTAGCACCCATTGTTCAGTCGTGATGTCCACGCCGACTTCTTTGAAGGCTCTGACATAATTTTGTCGGATTTGCTTAACGGTGCGGTCAAGATAAGCACCGAATATTTTTGGTTCTTCTTTCATGATTATCTTAACTCTAAAATTAACGCTGCCTTATTCGGTAATAAAATCTCCTTTTCCATCTCAAACTGCTGCCCTGTCATCACATCTGTCCCCGTCGAGATACCTTCTAAAATTTCAGCAAAACGGGCTAAATTAAGTACATGGTCGGCTTCATTTTTATTCAAAATTACCATTACTTTCTCGGTGTCATTGTATCGAAAATAAACATAAGTCTGTAATTCTGGAATAAAATGCCGCAATTCTCCAGTATGAATAACCGCTTTGTTCTTTCGCCAATTCAATAGTTTTTTAGTAAAATCTTGCGCAGATTTTTGCTGTTCCGTCAAGCCTTTCCCCGTTTTAGCATCCACTTTATCGCCAGCCCAACCACCAGGGAAATCGCTGCGAATTTCACCGTGGTCCTCTGAATTGGGATTGGTCATTAAAATTTCTGTACCATAATAAAATTGTGGAATTCCGCGGGTCGTTGCGTAAAAAGTCATGCCCATTTTGAACAAATCATAGTCTTCTTTTAGTTGTGTAAAAAAACGACTCATGTCGTGATTGTCTGGAAAAATAACCAAATTGTTCGGGTCGGGATAAAGGAAGTCTTGCGCCAACATTTCATACAAACCGATGAAACCCGTCTTCCAGGATTCAGGTTCTAAAAGCGCATTTTTAGCGGCAACTTGTACGGGGAAATCCATCACCGAAGTCAGTTCTGAAGTATAGCCATTCGGATTATTTTTCCCTTTTTGCCAGTAAGAAACAATCGCCGGCCACTCAAACCACTCCTCTCCAACTACAGTGAAATTTGGATATTCTGCCATCACTTTTTCCGTCCACTCCGTCATGTAATCCATGTCTGGATAAGGGTACGTATCCATCCGAATGCCTGCCAAACCAAGAAATTCAATCCACCAAATGCTGTTTTGAATCAAATATTTACCCATCAATGGATTGCGCTGGTTGAGGTCAGGCATTGTGGGCACAAACCAGCCGTCAGTGAATTTCTTTTTGTCATATTTTGACGCATAAGGGTCTTGCAATAACGTCTTTCGGTGGTTGGTTTCGGTATAGGTGTCCCATTGATTTATCCAATCGTCCATCGGTAAATCTTTCATCCACCAATGATTTAAACCACAGTGATTAACAATCATGTCCATAATAAACTTCACGTCTTTTTGGCGGCAATTTTCCGCTAATTGTTGATAAGCTTCATTACTACCAAATCGGGAATCCACTTTGTAAAAATCCGTCGTGGAATAGCCGTGATAACTATATATTTCCATGTCATTTTCCAGCAGCGGATTTACCCAAACCGCCGTAAAACCCATATCTGATAAATAATCCAAATGGTCGTTCATACCCGCAATATCGCCCCCATGTCGTCCACCCAAATCAGTTCGATTGGGCTTTTGCAACAATCCTTCTACCGCGTCATTTTTGGGGTCGCCATTGGCAAATCGGTCAGGCGTAATCAAATACAAAACATCCGAACTATCGAAACCTTTCATTGCCGCTCCGTCTGCTTTTCTTTGTTTTAATTCATAAAAATGCGTCTCCGTAAGTTGCTCATTGTTATAAAAATTAATGGATATTTTACCTGGTTTTACATCGTCCTCTATCAATAAATCGAGAAACAAATAATTCTGATTTTCTACCCGAATGACTTGTTGAACGGTGACACCTGCGTAGTCAATCTTAGGTTTCAAACCCCCAATGTTCTCACCATAAACCAACAACTGTAGCTCTGGATTTACCATACCTGCCCACCAACTCGGTGGCTCGATACGGTCTATTTTATTTTGACTAAAAAGGTTGGTAGATAAAGAAAGAAAGGTAAGGAATATTACAATTGGTATAAATTTCATAAGGATATGGATTTACTTCTTTTGAATTATTGGTAGTGCCGCAAATGTGCACTTTTACAGTTTAGGTGCTTTTGTTTATCAAAGGGATTTTTAAGGGACAAAAACGATTTTGCAAAAATCGTTTTTGTCCCTTAATACCCCTCCCGCGTTGCCGTAGGCAACGCGCACGGTGTTTTTTGAAGTTCAAAAATCTTATGATTTTCTCGCTGCTCAAACTTAAAAGAACCTTCGTTTACACGGTAATAAATCACTTTTTCAATAAATGGTGGTGCACATTTGTTACACTACCGAATTTTGAAACAAAATTTCACTTTTTTATAAAGGCGAATGTAGGGAAAATTTGGCTTTCTGGACTATATTCGCCCTTCATTTTAAATGAAATTAGGTAGGATTGTAATAGGTCTTAGTGGATAAGAATGGATTTTTTTAAGCAGATTTATTGTGTTTTTTTTAAATAAATGCAACTAAGGCAATTCCCATTAAAAAATTGCTACTCTAAAATGTCCAATTTATTAATGGGAATTGCCTAGCCTATCTGAAATCCATCTAAACCTGTGTTACAATCCTATCTAATCAGCAATTTTAAAAAAGAAAAAAATGACCACACCAACCACCCTCAACTGTAAAGGCAAACTTCTGACTCTTGACATTCCAATTGTCATGGGTATCCTCAACGTCACGCCCGACTCTTTCTACGACGGCGGCAACTACCAACACCTTGACGCCATTATAAAACAAACCGAAAAAATGCTAAACGACGGCGCAACGATTATTGACATCGGTGGAATGTCAAGTCGCCCAGGTGCAGAACTTATTACTGTCGAAGAGGAATTAAAAAGAGTCCTTCCAGCCATCCAAAAAATCCACGAAAACTTTCCCGGAGCCATCCTTTCTATCGACACGGTTCGGTCAAAAGTAGCAAGGGAAGCCGTCCACGCTGGTGCATCTATTGTCAACGATATTTCTGCTGGAAAAATTGATGAACATTTGTATAAAACAGTTGCGGAATTGGGTGTCCCATACATCTTAATGCACATGAAAGGCAAGCCTCAAGACATGCAAAATCAACCAGAATACAAAGATGTCCTTTTAGAAATAATGGATTTTTTTATCGCTGAAATTGGCAAATTGCGTGCATTTGGCATCAAAGACGTTGTTTTAGACCCTGGTTTTGGCTTTGGAAAGACGATTGACCATAATTTTTTTACGTTAAAAAATCTGGATATATTTAAGACCTTGGAATTGCCAGTTTTAGCTGGAATTTCAAGGAAATCAATGATTTATAAATATTTAAAAATAAATTCATCTGAAGCGCTGAACGGCACAACTGCCCTACACATGGTCGCTTTGCAACAAGGCGCAAAAATTTTAAGGGCACATGATGTAAAAGAAGCCGCAGAAGTGATTAAATTGCACCGAAAATTAGAGACGGTTGACGGTTAACGGTGGACGGTGGACGGAAGCGATGATGCTGTCCGTCCACCGTCCACCGTCCACCGTCAACTCCAACGAAAGACTATGCAAACCGAAATTACACCCATTCCTACGACCTCTCAAACGGGCTTTTTGACGGAGAAAATCATTCAAAAAGTGACCTTGGGATTTCTAAAGAATTATTATAAATACCGACCTCGGATGTTGAAAGCACCGACGGTGACGAGTATCGATATGCGTACGGAAGACGGCATCATCGCGGATGGTTTTTACTCTTTTAAAACGCCTACTGGAAAGGATTTTTTGGCGACTTTTGAAGCGACTTCTTACCATACTAAAAAAGAGGTAACCTATAAAAAACAACGAAACATTTTATCCTGGGATGGTCTTGCGATTGCTTGCATCGTTACGACGTTTTTATTTTCGCATGGATTTGTGTATAATCATTTTACTGTCAAAGAGTTAGGTGCTTGGGTTGCGCTTGCTGCGGTAGGTCTATCTGTCTTTTTTTTTACGATGATGTACCGGTTAATTGGCGCATCTTTTAGTCGTTATCGGTATATTTATGCGGTTGAACAATTTAAAAAATATCATGCGGACGAGCAGTGGGTGGCCATTGGACATGATGTGTTTGAAAGTTCGTTGGATAAGTATTTGAAAGAGTTGAAAAGGCAGTGTGTTTACAATGGGTTTGGTTTGTTGTCAATTGATAAGAAGTTTGACCCGCAAGTCTTGATTACACCGGCACGACAGGAATTATTCAATGGAAAACGGAAGCAACGGCAGTTTTCGAAAAAGCCAAATGCATTGTCTCGGGTTGCGCCCAAAAAATTGCCAGGTGTTTTTGGAAAAATGTCAGAACGGCTAAAAAATACCCGAAAAGAAGAAGAGCAACAAATGAGTCGATTTAGTCGAACGTATGCACATCAGATGTTGGTAGCTTCGATTTGTTTGTTTTTGATGGGTGGCATTTTTGTGCGAGAATTGGCGGATGCCGACTTGATTGTTTTAGACCAGGACGAACATTTTCAATCTGTCAATGACCTTTCCAACAGTGATGAAAAACCAGAGCCAAGCGGTCTAATCGTGGATAGTGCTTATCAAAATACGACCGAAAAGTTGGGTGTCGAACAAGAGTGGTGGGTCGTTGCCAATGAAAGAAGTCGGCGCAAACGTGCTCTCGTCAACAACGAAGAATATAGACCATCAGAATATTCTATCTTCAATTCTGCTGACCAAATTGATGTCCTCTTGACGCTTGAAAACGGCGACTATTTAGCTTACGATTGCGAACGGTTCATGAATTTTAAAGGGAAGAAATATGTGGTGCAAGAAGGGCAGTATTTTGATTTCCAAGCTGCCAGTTCCCGCATGCAAGTTTTAGCCAGTAATAATCTGGTTTCCAATATATTAAATTTGGGTTGTTTCTCTGAAAAAGAAACCGATTATATCGTTTTTTATAGTCAATTATTCAATACCAAAAGAGATGCAGCGCGTGCGTTAGAACGTTTTAATTTTGCAGCAGAAGCGGTGGATTTGTATTTAGAAAAATTGGAAGTTCGGGAGCTTTATTTACAAGACGAAAACTAAAAATAGCTAAATCGTTAAATTGCTGTCTTTTAAGCAGTTTAGCCATTCAACAATTTAACCATTTAACAAAACAGCCATTCAATAATTTAACCATGCCATATTTTAAAAAAAGTACTTACAAAACTCCTTCTTTTCCTTTCAAAAACGCGCATTTCAATACGATTTTTCCCGCCCTTTTTCGGAAAATAAAGACCGTGACTTATACCCGCGAACGAATTGATACACCCGATGGCGATTTCCTCGATTTGGATTGGTCTAAAGTCGGCAGCAGGCGATTGGTTATTGTGGTGCATGGCTTAGAAGGCGATTCGGCTCGTTCCTATGTACTCGGTATGGTGCGGGCGTGCAATGAGGAAGGCTGGGATTCGATTGGGTTTAATTTTCGAGGATGTAGCGGCGAAATGAATCGAAAACCACAGAGTTATCATATGGGCTGGACGTATGATATTGATTTTTTGACGAAGAAAATTGCGGCAGATGGCGAGTATGATGAAGTCGTTTTAGTTGGCTTTTCTTTGGGCGGCAATACGATTTTGAAGTATTTGGGAGAACAAGCAGCGGAAGTATCGCCGATTGTTAAAAAAGCAGTGGTATTCAGTGTCCCAGTTCATATTCCAAGTACGAATATTGGATTTAATGAGCCTAAAAACTGGATTTATTTGCGGCGTTTTATTAAGAACTTAAATCAAAAAGCGATTGATAAAAAGCAGGTCTTCGGCGATGAGATTCCGCTTGATTTAAATAATTTACCCCGTAATTTTGATGAATTTGACGAAATCATCACTGGTCCAATTCATGGGTATAAAAATGCGGAAGATTATTGGATTCGATGTAGTAGTTTACAGTTTTTACCCAATATAAAAATTCCGACTTTGCTGGTCAATGCGATGGATGATACGTTTTTGAGTGACCAATGCTATCCGATGGAATTGGCAGAAAAGCATCGGTTTTTTCATTTTGAAATGCCGGAGCATGGGGGGCATGTGGGGTTTACGACGTTTGGAAATGGGGGAAGGTATTGGTCGGAGGAACGGGCGTTGGATTTTATTAAAAGATAAATTTTTTTGTTGAAATTTAAGATTCTAACTTATTGCTTCAAAATTTTCTTATAAATTAACGGTATTTTATCCATTCTCAATGTTAAAAAGTACATTCCTTGTGGGAAATCGGAGGTATCAATTTCAAAATTTTCTCTGCTAAAGAATTGCTGTTCAAAAAATATTTTTCCATCTGAATAAATAATATTTATATGGATTAGCTTTTCTTCTTTATTAGAAAAATGAAGATATAATTTATCTTGAATAGGATTTGGATAAATTGTAACAAAATTGACTTCTTCTAATTTTTGTACGTTATTTAAAGCACTAATTTCAAAAACAACCTCTTTTTCACAACCATTAGCATCAAGAATTTGCAAGACATAGTTACCCACTGATAAGTTGTCTAAAAAATCGGTAGAATCGTCAGATTCCCAATTAAAGGAATAGGGCAGAGTATCACCAAGAATAGAACCAATAAAAATGCTCCCATCTGCTGATTGAAAAGAGGAAGCATCATTGGTCGAAGCAAAAACGGATAAGCTATCAGGAGATTCAATGGTAATGTTTATCGTCTCACTACAACCTAAACCATCTGAAAGGATAAATTCATAAGCACCTGTGGCAAGTTCATTGGTATTTTGAAGTGGTTCAAAAAATCAGGACATATTTTTAAGAGAAGTTATTCTGTTATTTTTCCGATTAAATGGAAGCAATAAGGTAACGGTTATTTTTTGTTCTGATTTAGAAGTGATGAAGAAGACTTTACGCCGTCGATTTTTTCAGC
>JBLHWU010000210.1:0-10913 GCA_047629355.1 Saprospiraceae bacterium
ATTCACAATTTTGATATTCGACGAGAAGATGGCTCAACACCTGCACAAAGACTTTTTGATAGGAATTTTCCCAATTTATTTGAGCATATTTTGGAAAATGTGACAGGGTTTGTCGAACCAAGAAAGAGGCGGCGTAACTCCTTGATAGTCAATACTGTCCAAGCTTAGAAACATACCCAAAATTTTGGTCCCCATTCCACCAATCAAATAACCAGTTTGACCAGTATTGTTATAGATGGTCGTTAGAAAACTAACAAAAAAAATCTTACTCCTTTGATTGTTCAATTATTTATGTCAGGGTATTTAAAAATAGAAAATTTGACCCCTTCAAAAAACTTAAATTCCTTTTTCAATCGCCCGAATTTTCTCCACCCAAATCTCCGGTAAGTTCACTTTCTTCAATTCCGCATAATTGTAAGGAATGATACTTTGTTGAGAAATGGCTGCAATCCGCTGATGCTTTTCTGAAAAAATCGCTGTTTCGACGGTAAATCTATCCGATAAAATTTCAAGGACTCGACAGCCGACAATCGCGGTATCAGGAAAGGTCATCGGAAAAATATACTTGCAGTCTTGCCAACCTAAAATTGGTCCAGTTCCACCAGAATTAAAGGAAATATCCATCCCCATTTTTTCGAAATATTCGATTCTGCCCGACTCTGCCCAACGGAGATAAATCAAATTATTGACATGATTCGCAGCGTCCATTTCGCCCCATTGAACGTGGAATTTAGTGATAACTTGGTAGTCTTCGATCGTTGTTCTCATAAAACTATTGCTGATTTTTATTGAATTTTAAATGGCAAAGAAATCACTTTCAAAACCGTCCCATTTGGCGTTTCAAACTCCTCAAAAGTTCCGCTTTCCCGATGAAAATCAGAATCTTCCAATTCTTCAATTTCTAAAATCGGCGCAACACAAACATCGAGTCCTTTAAAAAATGCTGCCCATTCCTCCCGATTTTTCGTTTTAAAAAAGGCTTCAATTTCTCCTTTTGGAAAGACCGCATTCATCAATTCCATTTGATTGGAGCGAATCCATGCTGGTTTTTCAACGGCTTCACAGAGGTTCTTCCAAAACTTCATTTCCAAAGCCCCAACCGAAATCCATCGCCCATCCGCACATTCATAAGCTGCATAATTAACCGCCAGTTTTCCATTAATCACATTGAATTTTCGATATTCCAAACCACCCGAATACAGCCCATGCGGTATTGCCAAAAATGGCATCATTGCATCACTCAACGCCACATCTACATAACTCCCCTCCCCTGTCAGCCCCTTGCGAATCAAGGCCGCTTGCATCGCCATCACCGCCATATATGCGCCACCAATATCTGCAAATTGTGTGTCTGGAACAGTTGGTTTTCCCCGTTCATCTTTCAACAAACTCATGACCCCAGAATACGCTAAATAATTGAAATCATGCCCCGCTTCCGCAGAAAATCCGCCCTCTTTTCCATAACCCGTCAAAGAAACATAAACGATGCTCGGATTGATTTTTTTGACTTCCTCATATCCAAAACCCCACGCCTCCATCGCGCCCGGTCGAAATTGCTCAATCAGTGCATCTGCCCCTTTGATTAATTCCAATAATTCAGCTTTGCCTTCGGGCGCGTTATAATCCAGTATTTTGCTGGTTTTGTTGTGGTTGAGTTGATAAAACAAAATGCTAGCCCCGTCGATTTGCCCAGGTTGCGCACGGGCGTAATCCATGCGTTTTGGGCTTTCGATTTTGATGACTTCTGCACCCATTTGAGCGAGAAGATGGGTGGCGACTGGACCGGGGAGGAGGCGGGTGAAGTCGATTATTTTGATACCTTGAAGTGGTTTCATTTTGTGAGCTTTAAGAAGTCATACCATAGCCATCAGGTTAAGAGAACTTTGATAAATGAAAAGACAAAATTTCTATTGGAAATCAACTGGTTATAAAAAATAATATATTTTAATACTTAATTTAATTGTTAATTTAAAATTCTGATTATCAGCATTTTATTTTTTTAACCTGACGGCTATGGAAGTCATACTTCAATATTTTTTGTTAAATCTAACTTTAGTTTTTCTTTGAATCCAGCAACCAACATAATATTCATCACCTTCTTTCAATGTTGCATCTGTAAAACAATTTTTAAAATGTTCTTTAGTCGGAAGATAAATGCTGTACCTTTCCATCAACATTAATGCTTCTTCTTTTTTTGCATTCGATTTTGAAAGCGCAAGTTCCCACTCATCCAAAGCGACCCAAATTATTTCTTCTTTTACCTTATGAAAATCATCAGCCTTCCCATTACATATTTTTGAACTTGAAACATACGTTTTTCCAATCAAATTATGAGCTTCTCCTAAATCGGAATTTAAACTCAATGCCAACTCGCATAACTCTCTTGCCTTAGAATATTGTTGCGCCACATATTCGATATTTGCAAACTCCAAAAGTGTATCTGCTTTTGATTCAGATACTATTTCAGAATTTTCAATAAAACCTTCATGTTTTTTCCATCTTGATTCCTCTTTTTTTGAAATTAAAAAATAGGTTGAATCAATGTTTTGGCTTTTACTTTGAATTGTAGAAGTAATTCCAAACAGTAGGATAAAGATTATTCTTTTCATTAAGCTTTTCTCTTTTCAATCAGTTCTTCCGCCGCTTTTATAGCCTCAGGAAGTAACTTCTTATTTTCAATAATGGATTTCAATTCCTCCATACTTTTCCTTGAAAATTGATGCTTGTAACCATTAATTCTTTTTCTTTCCTCTTCCAAACTTTCTTCCACGGATACTTTTCGATTCAACATTCCATTCAAAAAAGGGTAAAGAACCGCTCTATTTGTAAAATAATGAATAATCCCTATAAAAAGAATCACCAATTCAAAAGCAAAGCCAACGACTCCAAATCCAAACTCAAAGGAGTAACTGATTGGGACATATTTCACCAAACTAAAAACTCCAATTACAATGATTCCGAGCGTTATTTTTACCCCAAGTTCGAATTTAAAATAAGTAGCTAACGTTGCGATTACCAAGAGAACGATACCTGCGATTACTCGCATATCTGTGATAATTCCTTCAAACAAGCAATAGCCAATTCCAAGCCATAGAATTAGGATTGAAACCCAATTTAATAATTTAGGTTCAACCTTATTTTTATCCTGCAAAATTAAATCATCATCAAGTATTTTTTTTTCCATCTGTTTATCCTTTTCTACAAAAAAATGGTCTCGAAGAACTTAATAAGATGCTTACTTTACTTCAAATAGCTTTCATATTGCGCGCCAAAAATATCTCTCCCAATAATCAATTTCATAATCTCCGAAGTCCCCGCATAAATCCGATTCACCCGGGCATCCGTAAACATCCGACAAATTTCATATTCCTTCATATACCCTGCCCCGCCGTGCAATTGAACGCCCAAATCAACCATTTTCCACTCAATCTCTGAAGCCAATAATTTCGCTTTTGCACCAGCATTTGCCGTCAAACCGCCTTCATTATGCACCCGCACACATTGGTCAATATAGGCTTGTAACATATCAATTTCGGCATCCATTTCCGCCATTTTAAACTGCGTATTTTGGAAATAAGAAACAGGTTTTCCAAAGGCATTTCTTTCCATCACAAAATCCCGAGTAATGTCAAAAGCATGACGTGCGCCTGCTGCCGAACCAACTGCCATAATCAATCGTTCTTCTGCTAAACCGTCCATCAAATGATGAAACCCTTTGCCCGGCTCTCCTAAAATGTTTTCTTTTGGAATGACCACATTATCAAAAAACAACTCCGCAGTATCTTGTCCTTTTTGTCCCATTTTTTCGAGGTTTTTGCCTCGTTTGAAACCTTCCATTCCACGTTCCACCACACATAAAGTCATGGCATGTGGATTGGAACTTTCTGCATTTTTCGCCGCTGTGACAATCAAATCCGCATTGATGCCATTGGAAATATACGTCTTGGCACCATTCAAAATATAATGGTCGCCTGCATCCTTCAAAGTCGAACGCATACCTGCCAAATCACTGCCCGCATCGGGTTCTGTCATCGCAACAGCAAGGATTTTTTCGCCTCTAACTGCAGGTGGTAAAAAACGTTCTTTCTGTTCCTCCGTCCCAAATTTATTAAAATAGGGGCCAACTAATCGACTGTGCAAAGTATTGTACCATTCAAAACAGCCCGCTCGAACCGTTTCTTCAATAATAATTTGTTCATATCGAAAATCCATATCGCCTAAGCCGCCGTACTTTTCATCGGGCCAAATCATCAAAAACCCCATTTCTCCTGCTTTTTCAAATGCGGAACGGTCAACAAGGCGTTGCTCGCGGTATCGTTCCATATTTGGGGCAATTTCATCGGCGAGAAACTTTCGGTAAGCTTCGCGGAACATGGCCTGATCTTCTGTAAATTTATTCATCTAAAAAATGGATTTATACTTTAGTAAAAACGATTTAATAAGTTGGTCCATAATGCGCTGTAATTTTCTCTTTCCTCTACTTCGGTCAAAATGACAAAAGGTGAAGAATTCAAAAAATCGTTGCATAGCCTTCGTTACCGAACTATTTTTTGAGTTTTTTAGAAGGTAAAAGGACAAACATAATGGACAAAGTTATTGAATCGTTTTTACTTATAATTTAGTTATACTAATTTGGTACTTAATAAACCATTAAGTGAAAGACATATCAGAACCAAATCAAGAATTAAGGTCTGCAAAACTCGGATATTAAATTCACAAAACCAACGGAAAAGACATAAAATATGAGAAAGGAATAAGTAGGTATTTTGCGGTTTCTTCCAACTTAATAACTACTTACTTAATTTGGTACTTGAGAAACGAGAAAATCCTAAGATTTTCGAGCTTCAAAAAACACAGTGCCCCTAGCCTTTGGCGACGCGGATGTAGTTATCGAGAGGCAGAATGCTTTTTATAAAACCGTTTTTGCCCCTCAAACTCCCTTTTTTAGATAGATAGTTATTTCTGATTCATTGCCGTGGGCTTTTAATTTTGTAACATTTTTTCTAAAAAAGCAATTTAATGCTTAAAATTAATTGAACACCTCTCTTCGTCTAAATAACTAACAATCAATTTCTTAGAATCATTGTAGGGGCATTGTAGGGGCAGATATAGTCCTTGTGTAATTCTCAAACATTTGGAATACCTTTTCTTCCTCCCTATCTTGGGGTCAACAGTATTTACGCTCAAATTTTGAAATAAAAAATAATGAAGAAAAGAAGAAACAATCAACATCGGTCCCCCCAATTCTCCTGGTCTGCTCTGATGCTCGCCATGACTTATATGTTTATAACTGGCTTTAGTGTGGACGGTACATGCACAAATCCAATTGTAAATAATGTCACCACTGATCTCAATGGTGACGGTACTATCAATATTCTGGTAATCGGTACCAATAGTTCCATCAATGGCGCGGAGGCCTTTTCTCCTGACCAAATCGCAGTGGAATTGCAAAATATTCTATCTGCTGATAATTCTATTTCCATCGATGTTAATGTTGTCGCTGAAGATATACATATGAGTGCGCCCGTTACCGTAGGTTTAGGCGGAGGCGGAACGGAATATAACTGGACACACCACAGTCATTCGTTGACACAATACTACTACTGGCCGGAAGGTTTAGATGCTCGAATGGCTAACTTGAGTGGGACTGGTGATGTCGATTGGGACTATGTCGTCATCGGCGCGGACCCCCATATTATCTCTACAACACCAGGCTACTATTCCTTAGGCGTCAATAAAATTGCAGCGAAAGTTGCGGAAGGTGATGCCCAGCCACTTTTGCTCATGATGTGGCCTAAGGATGATTCATCCCTTGCTTCTATCGAGCATTTCGAAGAGTTCACTTATCGGTCTGCTGACGGGGCAAAGGTTCCAGTATCGACTGTTCCTGTTGGTCTTGCTTGGGAGGCATTGCCTGATGACCTACAGGACGATGCGATTTTTCATCCCTCACCAAACGGTGCATATTTGGCTGCAGCAAGCATCTATTCTCATATCTGTGGCAACAATGCCTCTTTGTCGGATTACGTTTACGACGATGAATTAGCGGACATCGCCTTATCTACGGTAACCGATGAGGAAAACCAGGTTCATTATACGGGCGCTCGAACGTTTATATCTCCTTTCAAAAGTTGTGACATCACCGATGAAACGCTGAATTACAATCATACCGGCTCAAGTTCTGAGAATGGTATTAAAACTGGTTTGCAGTGGGTCTTCAATCAAACACCAGAGACGCTTCAGAATGGAGGGACTTCTCCAATCGACTTCAACTACGGGCGAGCAAACTCAAATTTTGAGGCGAATAAACGCTACAAAATTGATCCTCTTTTATTTGACTTCTCTTTTGGGTTTCCGATGCAGGATCATGGAAATAATGGAGACCTGTCCTTATTATATGGTTTAGACAGACGACAAAGTGGCACCACGAATGACACCGACTTGGGCGTTGCTCGCTTTATGGTGGAAGAATCCGAGTTGCCATATGCTCGAGCAATTCCGGTACGTACCTTGTTTGCACAAATGAAAGAAGTTAGCCCAAATATCTCTGCCTATAGAGATTCTTGGCATATGCACCGCGACCTTGACAAAGCAATCGCTGCTTACATGTACACCTTGCTCACTAGTAATTGCTCTGTTGGAGAAGAGCCTGCAGAACAAGATTCGGACGAATGGCGTACGTGGATGGCGCACAAAATTGGTTATGAAACCGCTTGGACGCTAATGTATTTGAATGGAGCCGCTCCAGATTGTAGCTTGTTTGTCGATTTAGATGAAGATGGATTTTATGCCTATGAAGATTGCGATGATGACGATGCGAATATTAATCCTAACCAAACAGAAGAAATTTACAATGGTATTGATGATGATTGTAACCCTGCAACGCTTGATGATGATTTAGACCAAGATGGTTTCTTAGCCGCTGATGATTGTGATGATAACGATGCGAACATCAGTCCTGGTCAAATTGAAGAACCTTACAATGGTATTGATGATGACTGTAATCCTGCAACTTTTGACGATGATTTAGACCAAGATGGTTTTTTGTTAGCGGATGATTGTGATGACAACGATGCGAATATCAATCCTGACGCAGAGGATATTCCAAATAATGGAATCGATGAAGATTGTGATGGCATGGACATGATTTCGTCCATTTATGAGTTAGCCAATTCAACAATTAATATTTATCCAAATCCTGCAATTGACATTATCAATATTGAGGTATCCGGCAATCTTAAATACACGGCTAATTTGTATAATTTAGAAGGAAAACTAAATGTTAGTACAACTAATCAGGGTAAAATTGAAATCCAAAATTTACCAGCAGGGGTTTATTTGTTGGAAATCGAAAGTCTAAGTTCAGGAGAAAAAATAGTCGAAAGAATAATAAAAAGGAATTAGGTAACGCTATAAAATTTCTAAACAGCAGTTTTTAATGAATTTTGTTTAAAAATAGCCTTACAATATAGACTTTCAAGAGGGAGGAAGCTTAAAATTTCCTCCCTCTAATAACAGACAGTGCGCGTTTCCTGCGGCAACGCGAGTGGGAGTTTGAGAGATAAAAAAAGCTTTTTGCAAAACCTTTTTTTATTCCCGTACTACCTCAAAAAAAGCTTCTTGACTATTAAAATCAGAAAACACTCCTAATGCATTCAAGACATTAGATGGAGGCTTATTCAAATCTCTGGAATCCTGTTCTCTGTTTTCATATAAGTCCGCATATTCTTGATTGATATGATAGACTTTGACGGAGTAGGTACCAAAAGACTCTAAAGTGCCAGCTAAGAAAATTAACGAAGATTCATTCGTAGGTTCTGAGACAAAACGAAATTCTGATAACGCATTAACAATCTGACCAGGAAAAATGGGGTCAAGGGTATCGCTAACACTTTCGACGATCATAAAATAAAGGTCTTCATCAGGATTGTCTCAAGTTGCTTCAATAGCTGAACTGGTTAGAAAACTTCTAATTGCCATAAGGATAGAATCCATACCACTACTAAAAGGCAATATTGGTACAAATAAGGAATCCTGTGATAAGTATATTCCTGTTGTTGGAGTAGGCACGGTTGTCTGTCCAGTTGCCGTAATGCCACTATGTACTATCTCTAATTGAAATACATCATTGGTTTCAATTGTAACATCATCATTTGGGTAATGATAAAATCCATCATCTCCTGACGAGATTAAACCAAAGCGTTCTCCATTCTTTATCAAAGTCACTTCAGCATTATTGATTGGCATAGAGGTACTCTCCTCATCCGTTAATGGAAAAGTAGTTTTTACACGAATATCATCAATCGGCTGGCCTGCATATAAAAATGCCTCTACCACAAATTGATTCTCAGCAATATTGTTTAGATTTTCTTCGTCACAAGAGAAGCATAATAAAGCTGTCAGGAAAAGATAAAAAGTATATTTTTTCATTGTTCTTTTTTAGATGTCAGGAGTCAGGTAAAGTACAGCACTCCTGACACCTCACCCTTGACTCCTCTAATTAAAATCTAATATCCGCAGATAAATTAGAAGTCATTCCTAAATAGACTTTATGAATGGCGACTCTGGATAATTCGCAAACTATTGATTATCAATTATTTGCAATTCTAAAAAAGCTACTCATTCATAAAGTCTAATATTTAATTTCCGAAATAACGGGTGGTTTTTCCGTAAAATCATATTCTCGATACCAAATATTACGACGGTTGTAAAAATTAAAAATAGAAAGACCAATATCTATATCAAACCGATCAACCTTGGTCACATAATGTATCGACAAATCCAAGCGATGATAGGGAGGTAAACGAGAAGCATTTTTAGCCCCAACACTTATATAATTAATTGTTTCTCCATCCAATAATTCAATGGAATATTGCCCCGCTGGTTCGGTAAATGGCTTGCCAGAAGCCAACACAAAAGTCGCTGCTAATCGACATTTCCCCACTTCATAAGAATGAACGGTTTTGAATTCATGCCGTTGGTCATGCAAAGCAGAAAATTCATAGCCATTATTAAGCCCAGAGAATTTGTTCCGCACCCTTGCTAAAGTATAAGTGACCCAGACCGTATAAGCGCCTCTTTTCTTTTGTAATAAGAATTCTACTCCTTCCGCATAGCCACTTCCAGAGAAAAAT
This sequence comes from Saprospiraceae bacterium, assembly GCA_047629355.1. Lineage (GTDB taxonomy): Bacteria > Bacteroidota > Bacteroidia > Chitinophagales > Saprospiraceae > CAYUNA01. Next base: position 9,135 of record JBLHWU010000210.1, read on the forward strand.
AATTGATTCAAATCAATATCATTTCTTTGAAATCGTAAGGAGAATTCCGATAAGTTATTTAAATTTTTTCGATAGGCTTCCACATCAAAAATATAACCATCCGTTTCATAAGCTGCGCCTACAACAAAGTGTTCTGCATTACTAACCTTTACCAAATCGTCATCTGCTAATAACCAAAAATCTCGTGAGCCTTCCGTCACATTTTCATTGACAATTCGATTGACAAATTGATAATGCTTGCCGTAGCCTCCTTTGATTTTAATTTTTTCAGCTAAGTTGTATTGAAAAGAAAAACGAGGTGCCCAAATGGTGTAAAAGAAACATGAATCTCTTCCGTTTGAGTGAGTTAATCAAAAAATCAAATTATTCAATTTTAAGAAAAATTTAACATATATTTCAAAGAACTTTCTTGGATGCTAACACAGCACCTAATATATAAGCGGCGGCGTAAGTAGCTTCTTGTTGAAGGTCTAAAATAGTCGTTGTATCATCTCGAATAAATTTATAATCTACCTCCGCCATTGTTCTCAAGCCGCCAAACTCCAATTTATGCTTACTATTCAATTGATATTCATTATCCAAACGAATCGTAAAGTCTCTAACATCATTATCTTCAAAGGTCCTAATTGTTCGATCCAGAACAACGGTATCTTGGTCTATCAAGGTTACTAAAATATCTACTTCCCTATCATATTTACTAAAATAATTGGAATTCGCGACCATTAAATTGGAATACTATTTTGCATCCCATTGACGAGACCATTTACCACTGACTCCTTTGTTACCCCAATCATTTTTTTCATCCACATCTAACTCCATTAAAATATTAGCGTTTGCTCCTCTTTCTAAACTTATATCCTGAAATTCTACCAGATGCTCCCCGCACATACAATCCTGAAGAGCTTTCATTACTGCCACTTACACCAAGGAGTAACTGCAAAGACCGAAAAATATCAACCTCTCCAACATTGGGTAATAAAGCCAATTGAGCAGGTGAAACTTGAATGGTACTGATACCTTCAGAGGCATTCATCATTTTAAAGGATTTGCCACTAACGACGATTTCTTCCAAATTAACCCCAGAGGATAGGGTAATTGTTAGCCCCTTAATATCATCTGTGCCTGGCGCTATCGGGATTTCTACAGAAGTATATCCCACATAGATTACCTGTAAAATCAAGGTGTCTTTTGGTACATCTATTAGGGAAAAGGTACATCTATTAGGGAAAAATAACCATCTACATTGGTCGAAGTTCCCTCATTCGTTCCTTTGATAATAATGTCAGAAAAGGGCAATCGCTCTTGATTTTCTGCACTTTTTACAACTCCAGATATTGTTCTTTGCGCAAGGACGGGAAAGACAAAAAATAGTAAGCTAAATAATAGGATTATCTGTTGGTTCATAAGTAGGTGACCTTAAATAATCGACACTTTTGACAAAGGATATTTTTTGTTTAAGAAAAAAAGATTCTTTAATAGTCCTTCTATTGAAGGCGTTTTTAAGTTTTTTAAACGGAAAATAGTCCTGTCGAAAAGTGTCGATTATTTAGGGGCACTTACTTATTCTATGTTTTGAAAGAAAAAGTCATTTTTTCACCAGCCTTGATGAACCCCCAAACCGCTCGTAAAAATGCTTTCTTTCGTAAACAATATTCGGTTTGGAATGCTCTTTAGCTTAGTTCAAAAAAGTGTACGGTAGCAAAAAAATAAAAAGGCACATAACAACCATTTCAACATTATATGAAATAATTCTTATGCGCCTTATTGCCTCGATGTCGA
>JBLHWU010000211.1:0-10901 GCA_047629355.1 Saprospiraceae bacterium
AATTGAGTTTTTTATAAAAACCCAATTTTTCTCTCCCCTAAAACCCCTTTGTTAATCAAAAACATGTGCAAATTTTTATTAAACTTAATTATCTCTAAAATCTGTTGAGTTTTCAGTTAGAGATTATAACTGTGAGTAATATAATACATTATTTGGATAGCATTAGAGGCATTGCGGCAATGATGGTAATGGTATTTCACTTTCTAAATTGGCGGTGGGTAGACACTACACAAGTAAAAGCCATAACTTTTATTTTCAATGGGTCAAACGCGGTATCTTTTTTCTTTGTCCTGAGTGGTTTCGTGCTATCTTATCCGTACATTCATTTTGGTAGAAAAATCAAATATGGTAATTATTTAAAAAAGAGAATTCTATGTCTTTATCCTGCCTATATTTTTAATGTCCTCCTTCTTTTTCTTTATTTCAATAGGCATAATCTGAATAGACAAACATTTTATGACGCTTTCATATTGAATGAAGGCACTCGTATCTGAAATGAATTTGCAATGGTTTTTAATGTCCACACTTTGTATTTTCCTGGTTGGACTTTACGAATAGAAATGATTTATTCCTTATTAATTATTGGATTGATTCTGGTTGTTACTAAATTAAGAAAAGCATGGCTAATCCCTATTTTAATAGGCTCATTCTTCATTGGAGAACCTCGAATACGAATGTGTATGACGCATTTTATTTTGGGTATCCTATTTTGCATTTACTACCCAGCATTAATAAAAATTAACTTCCAAAAAACTGTGTTTTACAAATTTCGTTGGCTGATTTATAGCCTTATCTTTTTACTTTTTTCATTAAGAAACTTTAGGCTTGTACCACATTTAAAAGAGCTTTTTGACTATATGTGGTCTAAAAATATTTTTTGGGAACATTGGAGTGCAATAGCGACTTTTCTTACTTTAGTCTTACTAGCAATGAACGAAAAAGTACAAAGAAAATTAGAAAACAAATACCTATTGTTTATCGGGAAAATCAGTCATTGCATATATTTAATTCATTGGTTGTTGGTACAAGTCATCGTTGAACGATGGGATTTGTGGATGCAATATATTCCGAATGACTATTTACGATTTGTCCTTCTATTTTCAATTTATATTGGCTTAGTTCTCCTTCTTGCCACATTTATGTATAAATATATTGAGGTACCGTTTATGAACCTGAGTAAAGGTAAAGGACTTTCTTTTAAGGAAAATGCTAAATAGGTGCCTCCAAGTAATGGACGTTTTTAGATAGGCTCGTTTTCTGTCTAAGAAACTTAAAAAATCATTCGATTAAACTGAAAACTCAACGAATTTTAAACATGACTACTTAGTAACGGTGGAAATAATAGTAACCGGTAACAAGAGATTGCTAAAAAATAAGAAGCAATAAAATTTCAAGGTTTTCGAGCTTCAAAAAACCCAGTATGCCCTGCTTGCAGGTTTTTGAAGGACATTTTTTTTTACAAAACCATTTTATCCCTCCAACTCCCTTTGCTAAAATAAGAACAAACTTGTCTTTCAATCGATTTGTCAAAGAACTAATCTACTTAAAAACTCCCCTTAAATCATTTTCTGTATTCAGAAATTTGGAATTCCGACATTTTTGGTTCTTATTGCGGAAAAATAAATGGATTTTATTCAATTTATTTTATAAAACTATTGGAATAATTAGATTAATTTAGTGACTTCCGAACCAAACGCTATCTAAACAATGAAGAAATAAGGATTAAGAAATTTTTCAGAATCACTATTCATTCATTGCTAACTTTCAAATACCTTAAATAAAAACCGCCTTTTAAATGGACAGAGTATCAATCAACTTAGAATTTATTTTCCGGGCTTCTCCCGCAATTTTATATCAATTCTTCACCACTCCAGCAGCCTTGATTCGCTGGTTTTGTGATGATGTAGATATTAGCAAAAATACCTACTCCTTCTATTGGGACGGAGCAGAAGAAGTTGCAGAACTTATAGAAAATGTTGAAAATGAGCGACTTAGATTTGAGTTTGAAGACTATGAAGACGGCGAATATTTAGAATTTCGGATGAGCCGAAGTCCCGTTACTGGCGAAACAATCTTTGAAATTACAGATTACTGCGATGATGACGAAGTAGCAGACCAAAAGCAACTTTGGGAGAATCAAATTGGTAAACTTCGTCAAGAAACAGGTGGATAATAGCCAAACGGCCTCCTAGTTTTACAATGAATAAGCTGTTGTGAAAACGCCCATATTGTTTTCAAACAGGTATCCATCTTGCATTCCTTTTTTTTAGCAATTTTCTCAGTGACGATGAAAGAACAATATCGTTTCCTAAAAATTTATGCCTGTTTTAAAAATGCAAAATAAGTCTTAGCTTTGCATTTTTAAAACCTATTTATTCCATATTTCAACAAAATAAATGTATTCACTGCTAATAATATTTTTTCTCATTTCTATCGTCTTTTCCTTTTTATGCTCCATCTGGGAGGCAGTTCTATTAAGTATTCCGCCGTCACAAGTGGAAATTAAATATCAGGAAGGAACGAATGTCGGTAATCTACTCAAAAAATTTAAGGATAAAATCGACCAACCCTTGGTTGCTATTTTGACGCTAAATACAATTGCGCATACAGCAGGTGCGATTGGTGTAGGGGCACAAGCGACAAAGATTTGGGCAGGAAATACACTCGTTACCGGTACAGTTGTTCCCGTGCTGATGACCTTGGCAATTTTGATTTTGTCAGAATTGATTCCTAAGACTTTGGGTGCTAATCATTACAAATCGCTAACTGGTTTTACCGTTAAATCTTTGAATATTGTCATCACAATTCTTTATCCATTGGTCTGGTTGGGACAAATGATAACGAAGTCGATGAAGAAAGACAAAGGTAAGAGTGTTTTGAGTCGAACAGACTTTCAAGTAATGACTTCGATTGGCACCAAACAGGGCGTTTTTAAAGAAAGTGAATCCAAAATCATTCAGAATTTACTCCGTTTTGAAACCATTCGTGCCAAAGATATTATGACGCCACGGACGGTTGTTAAAGCGGTATCTGACGAGACGACGATTCAAGAATTTTTTAATGCAAATAAAAATCTTCGGTTTTCGAGAATTCCTATTTATAAAGGTACTCGCGACCACATCAGCGGCTTCTTTTTGAAAGATGAACTGTTGATAAACATCATTAATAATAATGGAAATGCACCCATCAGTGATATTGCTCGGGAGATTCTTATTACCAGTGATACTGCACCGATTCCTGAATTGTTTAATAAACTCATGGAAAAACGGGAACATATCGCCCTTGTGGTCGGTGAATTTGGCGGCATGGCGGGTATTGTAACAATGGAAGATGTGATTGAAACTTTGCTTGGCTTAGAAATTATGGACGAATTGGATGGGACAGAAGATATGCAAGTATTGGCACGAAAAAACTGGGAAAAACGAGCAAAATCTCTTGGTATTTTGGAAAAAGATGGGGAATAAAAAGAGAAGTCAGGGGTCAAAAGTCAGACCGCTGCGCTGTCAGAAAATCCGAAACGCGTAATCCGAAACTCGTAAAATGACAAAAAAAGAAAAAGCACGCTTCGTACAAAATAAGTTGGAAGCACTCTATCCAACTACCCCAATACCTCTCGACCATAGCGACCCATATACGTTGCTAATTGCTGTGCTGCTATCTGCACAATGTACCGACGTCCGTGTCAATCAAGTGACCCCACACCTTTGGGCACTCGCGGGTACGCCACAAGAAATGGTCAAGCAAGATGTGGAAGACATTAAAGCCATTATTCGTCCCTGTGGTTTATCGCCGCGAAAATCAAAGGCGATTCACCGACTTTCAGAGATTTTATTGGAAAAACATGATGGAGAAGTCCCGCAAAATTTCGAGGATTTAGAAGAATTGCCTGGGGTTGGACATAAGACGGCTTCTGTCGTCATGGCACAAGCTTTTGGTGTTCCTGCTTTTGCTATTGATACACATATTCAGCGATTGGCTTATCGTTGGACACTGAGTACGGGGAAAAATGTGGAGAAGACCGAGAAGGATTTAAAACGATTGTTTCCGAAGGAATTGTGGAATAAGCTGCATTTGCAAATCATCTTTTTTGGGCGAGAATATTGTCCAGCGAGAGGGCATGATGCGGCGGTTTGTCCGATTTGTAGTGTAATGGGAAGGAAGTCTTTAATTAAAAATTAAAAAGGTAGAATTAAAAATGGCTTGCCTCATCTCTGAAGCAAGCCATTTTTAATTCTACCTTCTTAGTTTTTAATTGAATTTAGAACGGGCAATTGTCACACTCATCCACGCGTACTGTACTCTTCTCTGCTGGTTTCGACCATTCTTTCTCCGCAGGGTCAATGCAAGATAAACAACCAACTACTTTGAATTCTGTTCGTCGATTCATCTGGTGGTCAGCCTCACTACATGGAATGTAATTCGCACATTTATTCACATTTTGCTTCTCCCCATAGCCTCTTGGCACTAAACGGTCGTTAGAAACACCTTTATCCACCAACCAATTCACAACTGCTTCTGCACGCTGTTGCGACAAGCGCACGTTGTAGCGATTAGAACCACGCGCATCGGTGTGAGAACCAATTTCGATGATATAATCTGGATTTTCTTCCATCATGTCATACAATTTCAGCAACTCATTTTCGGCATCATCCCGAATGTAAGATTCGTTGAAATCGTAGTAAATATGAACGAGGTAACCAACAGTAATTGTGCCTGTTTGAATTTCTTCTACTGTTGTATAGGGACTTGTATTGAAAATACCTTTTCCTTCAATCAATTTCCCTTTTTCGAAAACAGTTTTATCTGGATATTGACCATCTGCGGGTAATCCTGTTTCCTTGTCCGTCCAAACACCTCCCGAAGCAATATTACTGTAAACGTATTCTGTTTCGTTCGGATTATTTTCTTCAAATTCTTCGTCATCTTCGTTTTTATTATTGTAATAATTGCTACCTTTTCCACCCCTTATAACTGGTGGATTGTCTCCAGTCAAACTAATTTCAATCGGTTGCAAATGCAAATTCTCATTAAAACCCATTGACTCCGGCAGATCAATCGTACAAATCTCCTCCTTCTTATCCGACAAATACCCACCTTTCACTGCTTTCAATTTATTGTAACAAACGTCTTCTTCCAAAACAAAAGCAAAACGTCCATTTGGTTCGGTATAAAAAGAATCTACTGCAATATCGTCTTTTTCCAAAGTAACCAATGCGCCTTCCAATGGCAAACCGTCACCATCATCGAAAACGGTACCTGCCAATTCAAATTTAGCTTGACGTTTCAATGGAATTTCTACCATCACTTTTTCACCAAGGGTAATGCCTTTAGTGCAAGCCTCCTTCGCATTTTCATCGTAGTCGTCAAAGTTTGCCGTCAAATTACAGCATTGCCCCATTTTCATATCAAAACGAATCATTCCATTAGCATCTGTAGTCAACGTTTCACCTTTGCAATCCAATTGAACGGTCGCGCCTTCTATCGGCAATTTTGTCGTTTCATCAATTACCAATACCTCGATTGGCGAAGCAATTTTTTTGAAACTATAGATATCATCACGCCCTACTCCACCTGCACGATCGGAAGAAAAGAAGCCACAAGTACCAGCTTCGTTGAATGTAATGCCAAAATCATCAGAGATATTATTGATTGGAAAACCTAAATTTTCAGGTGTGGTAAACACATCACCATCTCGTTTTTCTACATAAAATATATCCAAACCACCCAAGCCAATCAATCCGTCAGACGCAAAATAAATGCGTCCGTCGGGTCCAACTGCCGGGAAATATTCCCGTCCTTCGGTATTAACTTCAGGTCCCATATTCATAGCTGGCCCCCAATTGCTGCCTTCTTTATCGGAATAATAAAGGTCTAAGCCACCAAAACCACCTGGCATATCTGATGCAAAATACAAACGATTGCCGTCTGGTGTCAAAGCTGGGTGCGCGACATTATATTCGTCGCTATTAAACGGCAATTCTTTGAATTCGCCCATTTTACCTTCCCCCAAATCTTTACCGTAGTAGATTTTTAATTTAACAATACCGTTGTCATCCGTACCTTTGTTACCGTCAAGGAAGTTATTTCGAGTGAAATAAATGTCCTTACCTTTTTTACCAAATGCCACCGACGCATCGTTGAATTTGGTATTAATTTCGTTGTTCAATTTTTCAGGACGACCGAAAACGTAGTTGCCACAAGCCGTATCTGTTCTGCTACGATCGCGCACATCTATATAGTATAGTTCCAGAAATGGATTTCCTGTCCATGCATTTTCCCGAACGATAATCGGGTTACGGTCACGGTCAGAAGTAAACACGATGCCTCCTTTGTAAAAAGTAGGGCTAAAATCATCCATATCGGAGTTAAAGTCACAGTGGGTGATGGTAAAAATATCAGCATTACGCGTCATCAATTCTTCTTCAAAATCACACGCTCGCAACAAGTGTTGTCCCCGCAAATCATCCGGACGAGCATCAACATATTGTTGATACCATTCTACTGCCAATTCGCATTTTCCATTGCGCTGCAACATCATACCGTAGTACAATTTATGCTCTGCCTGCACTTCTGGCAGTTGCACAGCACGCTCATACCAATCCTCTGCTTCAATCGGTGCATTGACTTTTCGGTAAGCTTCAGCGAGGTTGAAAATCGCTTCCGCATCCGTATTTTTTTCGTTGCCTAAAAATTGTTCGTAATGGTCGATTGCATCCATGTAGGCGAGGTTTTCCATGTGCTTCCGTCCAAGTTTGATAGCGGATTTTTGTGCCACAACAGTGCCTGCAATTAGAGAAATGATTATGAGTAGGAGAATATTTTTCATGGGAAGTAACTCTTTAATTGGGAAAAAAAGATTCATTTTGTTCAGTTTTTGTCATTCAAATTATGTTTGTGTGTTAAGGTGTTTATGTGTTTATGTCAAAGCACGAAGCCACATAAACACATAAACACTTTAAAACATTAACACGTTTAAAAATATCGTGGAGTAACCACTTTGTCGTTTTTGTAGTCAAATTCGTAGCCGAGCATCAATTCAAATGCACCACTGGTTACCGTTCGCAAATCACTCAATGGATAGTCATAGGCAGCACCGATGCGCATGCCGTTTTTCAAGTTGTAAGATATCCAAATGTCTGCCGAATCAAATGAGCTGTTAGCGGAGCTTCCGAAAGCAGAAAATGCGGAACGGAAAGACATCCCAATCCATAAGGTTTCTTGAAAAAGCAAGGATAAATCCAAATCAAACTCATTCGGCGCACCGATATTTTGAAAGGACTCTGTTTTAGAATTGCCTTTGAATAAACCAACGTTTTTGACTAAAATAGATGGCTTAAAAACCAATGCTTTCCCTTTTAGTGGAATCGCCAAACCTGCCATCATGTAATAATGACGAGCCGAACGTGCCCAGATTGCAGTCGTAATGTTTTCACTTTCCCGCAAATCGTATTCTACCAATTGTGGTGAAGAAACGCCGAAATAAAATTTATCATTTGATAAGTATAAACCAGCACCGAAGTTTGGTAAGAATTTATTAGAACCAATTTGAAATGCTTCGTCAAAATCAATACCTTCTTCTGTTTCTAGTTGCGTCCAATCGGCATTGTAATTTTCCATCCCCGCTTGCAAACCAATCGACAATTTCATATTTCCGATTGGAATTTTATACGCATACGCCAAATTCAAAGAAGTTGAATTGGTCGGTCCAATTTTATCATTAATTAAGCTCACGCCTAAACCAATTCGCTCATTTCTCAACGGGGTGTGCAAAGTCAAAGACTGCGTAGTTGGCGCGCCGTCAATTTCCACCCATTGGCTACGGTGCAAAAGCCCAATCGTCATGTGGTCCCACGAACCCGCATAAGCTGGATTGAACGTCAGACTGTTAAACATGTACTTCGTAAACATCGGGTCTTGTTGCCCGAAAGATTGTCCACCCACTAAAATGGTCAACGCAAGGATTGTAAGTAATCTCTTCATAACGCGTAATTTTTTTTAGATTTAGTAGCGATAAAAAATAACTTTTCAATTTTACAGAAGATTCTTTTGTCCTTATTTTTCAATTTTAAAACAATCATTATGTATAGATAACTCCTATTTTAAAAACTAAAATCAAAGTAATCGTTGTTAAACCGAAAACTTATTCTTTCATCGTTACTTATTTTTTGTTTGGTACCTAATTTTAACAGATTTTCATCAAAAAAAAACTGCAAATGGGAGGGAAAGAACAAGCTTGGGTCGTCGCTCTTTCACTCTATTTGCTTTAATTAGCTACAATTTGTATTATTAAAGGTCTGCTGTTCAGTATGTTAGATATGTGGGGAGAAGATATTCGCCTTTAACATTACAACAAACTTGTAAATTTACAAAAACGATGCCTAATGTTTAATGGTTAGGGATTAGTGGTCCTTAAACATTAAGGCAAAATAAATTAAACATTTATCTCGCTATCTGTACATATCCAGCTACGTCTTTTTTACCTTCGATAGATAGTTTATAAAAATAAGTTCCGTCGGGTAGCATGGATTCGTTATAAGTCCCATCCCAGGTATTGTTGTAGGAAAGGTCTTGAAAAACTTCGTTGCCCCAACGGTTGTAAACTCTTAATTCATTATTGGGAAAATTCTCGATATTGACAATAGTAAAAAAATCACTCATGCCATCGCCATTGGGCGTGAAAGCATTGTAAATTTTCACTTCGCTCGCAGGCACACATTCTACCGAAACAACTACGGAAGCGGTATCGCAACCATGGTCATTACACACTACATAAGTAAATTCATCTGCACCACAAAAATCTGTATTCGGCAAATAATCAACCGTCGTGCCATCTATATTAGCAACCGCAATGCCATTGGCAGCGGCGTCCAAAATCACAAATCCAGCAGGGGAACAATCGGGAATATTATCGTTGTCAAGAATACTTATATTGGTCGGTGTGTTCGACGGTGTTTCAGTGGTGTCGTCAATTGTGGTGGGAGGTGGGTTTTGAGCACAAGGGTCGCCATTGTCGGCAACAGTTACAATCCAATTGGTGCTGTCACAAATCCCAAATTCATCGCAAATGATGATGCAGGCAGATTCCGTTCCCAATCCGATGCCACTGGCTTCCACACATAAAATTACATCATTTATACCAAATGTCACAGTGTCGCCAGATAAATCTTCACAATCGTTGAAAATAGTAAAAGTATTACCCGCTAACTCCGTTGTTTCAATACAAAAAGTCGTATTTTCACCATAAAAAATAGTATCTACTATCGTTTCTGGTTGAGGCAATACGACGATTATATTAAAAAAAGTCGTATCCATGTTTCCGTATTGGTCTGTCAAGACGATACACGCGACATCATTACCTACATTTACACCCGTATAAGTCACGCAGAGGTTGTCCAAATCAAAATCAAAATCGACATTTCCAATGCTTGCGTCTTCACAAACATTTTCCATATTGACAACCATACCTGGCAATTCAGTCGTGTCCACGCAATAGGTTTCAGAAAAATTAATTAGCATCTCATCATCGTAATTTTCAGCTTCTAAATCACATAATGTATTATCAACGGTAATTTGAAAAATGGTCGTATCGCACAAGCCCAAATCATCACAAATGATGATACATGCCTCTGCTTCTCCATTGCACTTAAGTCCTTGATATTTTACACAAAATTCGTCTTCATCAATTAAAAAATTCACAAAGCCATTGCTGTTATCAGGACAAACATTAGAAATGCTAACAATATTACCGGGCAAATTAGTCGTATCTAAACAAACTACGTAAGGATTTTCATCCGCTGAAATGGTATTGATAATCGTATCCGTCGGTGTAGAAACGTAGCAAAGAACAATTACTTGCATGGTATCTGCACAACCGTTTTCGATGTTTTGCAAAATTATTTCATACTCGCCTACCTCAACGCCCAACTGCGTCCCCATTGGTTCTAAACCATAACTCAAGCCAATAATCGCTGGGAGTTGATTTTGAATCTGCGTCGCATTTATCATTGTATAATTTGAATTCGGTACGCCACCTGCAATCAATAAACTGCTCTCATTGTGAATCCAAGCGCCGTTCGGGTCAATCACATTCATTGCCGCCACCAAATCATCAACATCTTGAAATTCAAAAGAATAATCTTGTCCATTGACCGTCCAATTATCTAGCGTATATGGACCACTATTGCCCTGTCCTGCCAACAATGAATAAGAATACGTATATAAGGTATCGAAATTACACCCTGAAATTTGTCCGAAGAATGGCTCCCCATCCATCGTCAATTCATAGTCAGATAATTCTGCCAATGGCAAGTCCAAACAGATGTCAGAAGGTGCGTCGCAGAAATACGACAGTGTGGTAATGTTATCGGAGAAGATGCCACAATCAGCCTTGAGGTTTATCACGCCCCACAATAATAAAGTGGTGCAAAGTAAAGTTACTTTATTCATGGAAAATAGATTTTCGAATTGATAGAGAATGTCAACTACTGAGCTAATTTCTTATTATAAAACCTTGTATCTCAATAATTTAAAACTAAATCAACTCCAATTTTCAAATAGGGTTTTCGTTCTAAAAAAATGGTGTGTATTTCTTGTTAAGTAGGCTTAGGTAACGTTGTTTTTAAAAATGTCTAATTTGTTTTTTCGCTTATCTACGATGGAAAATGATGGAGGATGTTCTTATTTTTTAATAAACCCTCCTTTATAGATTACAATATTTTATAATATAGAAAAGATTGTGCCAAATTATTATATTTTTTAATATGTATTTATTTAACTAAAGGTAGGAATTTCAAAACATGCTCGAATCCACTGGTGTGTAGTCTTTAAGCCACACGAGTTAATTTGGTATTAGTTTTAAACGTAGTTTTCAGGCCAATGCCGGTTAATTAAGGAAATTAAGG
>JBLHWU010000212.1:0-10780 GCA_047629355.1 Saprospiraceae bacterium
ACAAGCATAATGGCCCAAGTTATTGAATCGTTTTTACTAAGATTATTTATTTTTAAAGTTCGGTAGTAAAAACTACGTCCTAAAGGACGAGTTCTTTCAGTTGACTAATGTTTTGCTATTTTCGCGAGAGGGGAAATAACAGAACGGGCAGTCATAGTATTTACAATTTACAAGTACATTTAGTATGGAGTACGAAATATCGCTACAATGTACTAAAAGGAGATGTTCAATTACGTTGTAGAGATTTGCTACGTCAAACATGTAATGCACTTGATATTCGAATACTAAAAGGAGTCGTAAGCTCTGACCATATCCACTTACACTTGAGTTACCCTCCGAAATTATCGGTGAGCGAAATTGTAAGACGTTTAAAAGGTCGCAGTGCACGAAAATTACTTCAAGAGTATCCTCATTTAAAAAAACGCTATTGGGGCGGACATTTTTGGGGAATTGGCTATGGAAGTTGGAGTGTTGGGAATATAACGGATGAAATGCTTAGTGCATATCTTGACCATCACAAGGACCAACCAAATGGTGATGAGAATTTCATTCTTGAGTAATTTCAATGAACTTGCAGTTTACTTCTTTAGTCGGCTTAAGCCGAAACCTGTGCGACTTTTAGTCGCTAGTATTTAGTTCACGTTCCTTAGTAGCTATTCAAGTTAATAGTGTCGGATAGCATTTGGATGAGTTTTGAATTTGTACAAGGCAAAAGCAATAGCAAAAAAGTATTTTTAACGAAGTACAAATTTAAAAATCGCCAAATCATCCGACAGTATTAACTTGAATAACTACTAAGGCTTGGAAATTTTTCGAATGTGTAAAATAAAAGCTAATTTTTTAAACTGTGATTTGTATCACAGAATACCTCCGCAAAAACAGCTTAACTTTGCATTAATAAAAAGGATTCAATAATTAAGGAAATCCTTATCTGCCCAAGGGGAGTTTGATGAAGCTCGAAAATCTTAGGATTTTCTCGCTTTGAAAAGTCAAATATATTAGCAAGCATTACTTCACACACTCAAATCGTTTTTACTTATCAAATTAATTCAACAAATTTTTCATCCAATGAAAGTAGAACAAATATATACAGGTTGCCTTGCACAAGGAGCATATTTTATTGAGAGTAATGGAGAAGCAATCATCATTGACCCATTACGCGAAACGCAGCCTTATGTCGATAAATTAGAAAAAGAAGGCGTGAAACTTAAATACATTTTTGAAACTCATTTTCACGCGGATTTTGTTTCTGGCCACTTAGATTTAGCAAAAAAAACAGGGGCGACCATTGTATATGGTCCTATGGCGGAAACAGATTACGATATTTATTCTGCCAAAGATGGAGAGGAATTGAAAATTGGAGCGATTACTTTCAAAGTTTTGCACACTCCTGGACATACTTTAGAAAGCACGACTTACTTATTGCGGGATGAAAAAGAAAAAGACTATGCGCTTTTTACTGGTGATACCCTTTTCTTAGGTGATGTTGGGCGACCTGATTTGGCGATTAAGCAAGGCAAAATTACGAAAGAAGATTTAGCAGAAATGTTGTTTGATAGCCTTCGTAATAAAATTATGCCATTAGGTGATGATGTGATTGTTTACCCCGCACACGGAGCAGGTTCGGCTTGTGGTAAAAATCTAAGTTCCGAAACTTGGGGTTATTTAGGCGAACAAAAGAAAACCAATTATGCCCTTCGAGTAGATATGACCAAAGAAGAATTTGTACAAGAAGTAACCGCAGGCTTAACACCTCCTCCTCAATACTTTGCCAAAAACGCAATGATGAATAAGTCGGGCTATCAGAGCTTTGATACCGTATTGGCACGTGGAGCTATGGATTTGAATCCCAAGGAATTTGAAGCGATGGCAGAACAACAAGAAGCGTTGATTTTAGACGTAAGAACAGAACAGGAATTTGTCAAGGCTTTTATTCCAAATTCCATATTCATTGGCTTAAATGGTGATTTTGCTCCCTGGGTCGGTGCATTGATTACCGATATTAAGCATCCAATTTTATTAGTTGCCCCTGAAGGACAGGAAGAAGAAGCGGTCACCAGATTGGCAAGAGTAGGATATGACAATACTTTAGGCTATTTAAAAGGAGGTATCAAGGCATGGAAAGCAGCAGGTAAAGGAACGGATAAAATTTCATCCTTTTCAGCAGAAAAATTTGCTCAAACATTAAAAGCTGGAAAAATAGAAACCGTTTTGGATGTTAGAAAACCATCTGAATTTTTGTCGCAGCATTTGGAAGCTGCTGAAAATTTTCCGTTGGATTACATCAATAATAATATATCTCGACTCAATAAAAATGATACTTATCATGTACATTGTGCCGGCGGGTATCGGTCAATTATTGCTGCGTCAATTTTGAAAGCACGAGGTTTTGATAACTTAATTGATATATCAGGTGGTTGGAAAGCAATTGAGGAGACGGATGCGCCAAAAACGGGTCATGTTTGCCCAACGACCATGGCGCAAGAGGATATTGATGCTGCTGTGGCAGCGTTTATTTAAAAAACAGAAAAGAATAAAGCCTAATTTTAAATAAAAAACGGAAACATTCTTAGGAACGCGAAATAAATAATATTAAATGTCATGACTGTGCCAATAGCATTCAAGGCAAGTTGGAAAAGCTGGACGGTATCAATACAGTAATCGTGGAAGTTGAAACTGGCGCGGTTACGGTTAATTATGATGAAAAATTAGAGAAGCCCACTATAGTCAATAGCCTTTCTAAAATGGGGTATCCAGAAAAAGGAACTTCTAATAATTTACAAAAAGCGAAGTTTTTTGTTAGTTGTGCTATTTGATGATTATCTTAGATTTGTCTAAATTTTAACAACAATAAAACACATTTAAATAAACAACAATGATTGAATTTATTAGCCAACCTTGGCATTGGGGCGTTTCGGGAGCAATGATTGTCCTCGTGATGTATTTACTCCTCTGGTTTGGGGGACAGTTTGGGGTTTCTGCTAACCTAAGAATCATGTGTGCCATCGGTGGTGCAGGTAAAAAACATAGCTTTTTTGATTTCGACTGGCGAAGCCAAATTTGGAACTTAGTTTTCATCGGTGGAGCAGTAATTGGCGGATATATCGCCTCTACTTTTTTAGCCAGTCCTGAACCTGTACAAATTTCAGATGCAACGCAGGCTTATTTGAAAACAGTTGGGGTTAGTACACCACAAACAATGGCAGAAGGAACGGGTTATGTGCCTAATGAAATTTTTGGTCTTGAAAACGCATTCTCTCTGGTTAATCTCATCATTCTTATTATCGGTGGCTTACTCATTGGTTTTGGCACGCGCTGGGCTGGTGGTTGTACTTCTGGTCATGCAATTAGCGGTTTAGCTAACCTTCAATTGCCTTCATTAATTGCAGTTATAGGCTTTTTTATTGGCGGTCTATTGATGGCATGGCTAATTCTTCCTCAACTCCTCACACTTTAAAAATCGAAACATGAAATTTATAAAATTTTTACTCACAGGGATATTATTTGGTATCGTGATGACTAAGTCAGAAGCCATTAGTTGGTTTCGCATACAGGAAATGTTTCGATTTGAAAGTTTTCATATGTATGGAATTATTGGTACTGCGGTTATTTTAGGCGCAACCATGGTCGCTTTGGTAAAGAAAATGCAGGGCAAAACGATAAATGGAGAGACTATCAAATTCAATCCTAAAAATATGTCTATTCCACGCTATCTATTTGGTGGTATTATTTTTGGATTAGGTTGGGCAATGACTGGCGCGTGTCCAGGTCCAATGTTTACCTTATTGGGACATGGTATTTGGTCGATTTTATTAGTCATTATTAGCTCGATTTTTGGCACTTATTTATATGGGGTTTTGCGTTCGAGATTGCCACATTAGAATAAATTTTTAGCAGGTGTCATAAAACCAGCTTCTTAAAACGGCAATCCATCTAAGTAATGGTAAAATAATACAATAGATAAAAAATATCTACTTAGTAACGGTAAAAAAATAACTTCCCCAACTTTCCTGTATTTCTTTTGCTCTTATTTTTTACTTTTGAAACAGTCATTATGTATAGATAACTTCTATTTCAAAAGCAAAAACTAAGACCAAAATAAACGAGGATAGTTGAGGAACTTATTCTTTCACCGTTACTTAGCTAAGACAAAGGGGTATTGAAACGAAAAAATCTTAAGATTTCCTCACTTCTTTAAATAGATAGTTATTTAAGATTTGTTGCAATAGTTACTTTTTCTAATCTAGAATATAGGATGAAATTTAATTGGATTTTACTCTTTAGTGGGGCATGGATTTTCTTGCTTATTGGTTGTACCAATGAACAAGAAAATCCTCTACTTGTAGAATACAGTCATTCTAAAGCAGACATTGCTGGACGGCATCTCGTAGACATCCAGCAAGTAAAAAAATGGATAGATGAAAATCATCCAATGGTCGTTTTTGAAATTAGTAAAAAAGAAAAATACGCCACTGGACACCTTCCAAATGCCATCAACCTCTGGCGACCTGATTATGAAAACAAGGTCGATTATGAATATGGCGGAATGATGGCAACCAAAAAGCAAATGGAAGCACTATTATCTAAAAATGGAGTAGCTTCCGATGCTAAAATAGTGTTATATGATACCAAAGGTTGTGTCGATGCCATGCGCTTTCGCTGGATTTTGACTTTATATGGCTATGATAATATTGCGGTGATGAATGGTGGAAAAACAGCTTGGGTAAAAGCAGCTTATGCACTTACTGCTGAATCCATTCCTCCTATTACTCCAACTAATTTTTCTTTCCCAATTGCTAAGAACTTACCTCAAGTAGCCACTTTTAAAGATGTTCAAGCAGCCATCAAAGATACCAATATCATTATTCTAGATACCCGAGAAATCGAAGAATACAGCGGACAGCCCTATATTAGCAAAGGCAAATTGTATCCATATAAAAAAGGAGCATTTACGCACGGTTGCATTCCGACAGCGATTCACTTGAATTGGTCAGATGCCGTTGATTTACACGGAGACCACTGTATAAAATCGCTAAAAAACCTCCATTATAATATGAAAATGGCGGATATTTCTTCCGATAAAGAAGTTATCACTTATTGTCAATCTGGGGTTCGTTCTGCTCACACGACTTATATATTGACAGAACTTTTGGGTTTTACCAAAGTTACCAATTACGATGGTTCATGGATAGAATGGTCGTATTATCATGAGCAAGGTAAAGGGGTAGATATTGAACAACATACGCTAAAGTCGGAGTTTGATAGTCTTTTTAATAATTTGCAAAAACAATTAAATTGAATACTTTTGATGCGATTATTTGTACCCTTTGACAAGGGAGTTTGAGGGAGAAAACCTGCAATTTTCTCGCTCCATAAAAGTCGATTATTTTATCGTTACTTAATGAAAAAGATTCAAGGCAATACAATATAAATTTTATGGAAAAATATTGGAATATATTCGTCAACGGCTACACAGGCTACAGCAATTATTTACTCAATGAAATAACCCATCCAAGTTGGAAAAGTTATTTCTATTGGTTGATTGTTGTCTCTTTATTCTTTTTCGTTTTGGAAGTGATTATTCCTTGGCGAAAAAAGCAAACAGTTTTCCGAAAGGATTTTTGGTTGGATGCTTTTTATATGTTTTTCAACTTTTTTATCTTTTCCCTAATTATCTATAATGCTGCTTCGGATGTCGTTGTCAATCTTTTTAATGACGGCATTAAAGCCATTGCAAACTTTGATTTACAAGCACAAAACCCCTTACAAACCGCTCCAATGTGGGCTGTTCTGATTATCGGTTTTTTTGTTAGAGATTTCGTCCAATGGTGGATTCACCGCCTTTTACACAAATCAGATAAGCTTTGGGAATTTCACAAAGTACACCACTCTGTTGAACAAATGGGCTTTGCTGCTCACCTTCGCTACCATTGGATGGAAAATATCGTCTATCGAACCTTAGAATATATTCCTTTAGCCTTATTAGGAATTGGTCTATATGACTTTTTCATTATTCATATTTTCACCTTAACCTGGGGACATTATAACCACTCTAATATCACCGTCAGCGGACATGTTACGGGTGGAATTCTTGGCGGACTTATCGGTATCGTATTCGCCAATAGTTTGATGGATATTCCTGTCTTTGATGGCGCATCTATTCTGATGAAAATTGGCGTTGTTACAGGATTTATTGCTATTGGAAGTTTAGTGCTTGGTAAAGTAATGAAATGGTTGTTCAATAGCCCCGAAATGCACATTTGGCACCACTCCTACGAATTGCCTGAAGAACGGCGTACAGGCGTCAACTTTGGATTAACCCTCGCTATTTGGGATTATATTTTCAAAACGGCGTACATTCCGCACAATGGACAAAATATCCGTTTGGGCTTTCCGGGAATAGAGTCTTTTCCAGAAGATTTTACTTCCCAAATGACACATGGTTTTGGAGGGAATGAAGCGGAGAAAAAATAATTTTTTAGTCAATGGACTTGTTACCCTTTAAAAATGCTTGTATGAAATTTAGAGGGTAACAACTCTAATCACCAACCTTTAAACAATGTCTAAAAATAAAACGAAAAAAATTGGCTTACACGAGTTATACGCCAAAGATCCTATCGAAGCAGACAAATTGCTTTGGGGTAGAGAAACGCCCAAAAACAGTCGTAGAGGTTTTTTGCGCAATAGCGCCCTAACTGCAATGGGCATCGCGCTTGGTGGCAAGATGGTCTACGCCAGCAATTTCCCTGCCGGCATGATTCCTGCTGGCTTGGCCAATTCAACCGAAGCATTTAGTTTGCCAGGCAAAAATTCCGGATTGATTGTTTTAAACGACAAACCCATCAATGCAGAAGCTCCACCCGAATTATTGGACGATGAATTGACACCCAACGACCTGTTTTTTGTACGAAATAATGGCATCCCACCTACTGATATTGACGTCAACAAATGGACATTGACCATCGAAGGGGAATCTGCTCGACAGAAGAAGACTTATACTTTAGCAGACCTCAAGTCCAAGTTTAAAAACTATACTTACAATCTCACATTGGAATGTGGCGGCAATGGTCGCAAAGAATTCAACCCACCCGCCAAAGGCAATCAATGGTCATTGGGTGCGGTTGGTTGTGCTGCTTGGACGGGTGTCCGGTTAGCCGATGTGCTAAAGGGTGTTGGGGTAAAAAGTAATGCCGTTTATATTGGCTATTACGGAAAAGATACCCACTTATCAGGTGACCCAAAGAAAGTGGTCATTTCCAGAGGCGTACCGATGGATAAGGCAATGGAAAACGAAAGTTTAATTGCTTGGTCAATGAATGGAGAAGATATTCCAATATTGAATGGACATCCATTGCGCTTAGTTTTTGGTGGATTTCCAGCCTCTTGTTCTGGAAAATGGTTGTCTAAAATAGTGATTAGAAATAAAGTCCACGATGGCCCAAAAATGACTGGACAATCCTACCGTGTGCCTTGCAAACCCGTTGCGCCAGGCTCAAAAGTCGAAAACAAAGATATGTGCATCATTGAGGGAATGCCCGTCAAATCATTGATTACTTATCCAAAATCAGGAGCGACGATTAAATTAGGGCAGCAATTACCTATCAGAGGACATGCATGGACGAATGAAACGGCCATCACAGCAATGAACTACTCCATTGATTTTGGCATAACTTGGCAACCTTGCGAACTCACCCCCACAACCAATCGATACGCTTGGCAGCGTTTCAACGCAAAAGTTGATTTTCCAAAAGATGGGTATTATGAAGTATGGGTAAAAGCCACCGATTCTAAAGGCAATAGCCAACCAATGCTATTACCCGGCTGGAATCCAAGAGGTTACTTAAACAATGCTTGTCACCGAGTCGCTATAAAAGTTATTACCTAATGAGACATAAAAATATTGATAATTTTGCTCCCTTAATCAATTTAATTACTGGGGTATTTCTCCTTTGTTTTTTTGCATTTACCTATTTGTTAGTGGGCGACCGATTGGATTCTTGGTTTTCAGAGCCACCTGTCGCAACCAAAAGTAAATCAAGTCGCTCCAACCCGAATAGCGCCGATGAAGACAGAGTCGTTGATGGCATTCATCTACAATCAGGATTGGCGTACGGGGAAGGATTTGACATTGTGCGCGGTACGTGTACTGCTTGTCATTCTGCTAAATTGGTCACGCAAAATCGCGCGACTAGAGAAGGTTGGCAACAAATGATTCGCTGGATGCAGGAGACCCAGGGGCTTTGGGATTTGGGAAAAAATGAACCGATTGTTTTGGATTACTTGGCGAAGTATTATGCGCCGAAGGAGACTGGGCGGCGTGCTAATATTGATGTGGCGGAGGTGGAGTGGTTTATTTTAAATTTGGAGTGAGCATTAATTTGGCTTACTGCACCTTGGAATAATCCCTATTGATAAAAAGACTAATTATAAATAACTTGCAAAGGACTAAGCAAAGCGTAGTAATTAATCAGGTAATTTTATAAACATCTTTTTCCTCTATTTTTCCCTTAAAAATTTCTTCAATAACACTGGCTATTCAAGAATTTTTAAAGAAAAACTATCGAAAAAATCTTGTCTAAAAATTTTACCTGATTAATTATTACGCGTTACTTAACAGCTAAAAAAAAGAACTAACTTTGCAAAGAATATGAAATATTTCGCTCACATATTGCTTTTATATTTTTCTTTGGGGCCCTATCTTCCCAAAGGAGATTTTAATCAGTTATTGAAATTCAATGACTTGCAAGCGCATTCTGTATTGCACCAAAGCGAAGCAATCGCAGCCGGACAGACTATTTCCTTTTCTGATTTTTTATACCTTCATTTTGTAGATGGCGACGAACATCAACACGAAAATGAAGACGACCACGAGCGTTTACCTTTTCACAATAGACTTTATTTACAAACCTACAGCTCTGTAAATTGGATGTAATTTTCGCTCATTTCTAAAATGCACCCTCAGATTATGCAAACTGGTGCAAATCTCAATGACCCTGTCACGTTTTTCTCTTGCGTAGATTCGCATTCTCTCAAGCATGATTCTACATCATTTCACCCCGCCAATAGCGTGTTCCACCGTTATTCTTACTCCAGAAATTAAGTAATTCTCAAACTTTTGCTCCTTTGTCAATTTCTCGTTTTTTGGCTTTTTGTGAGGCATAAATATGATAGCATCTTTGGGAAGGAATCCAAGGTAACCTAAGTCGAAAAATAAATATGATTGTTTCGGAAATTTAATGGCTTCTTCATCTACCATTTTTCTATCATGAACACTAGACTTTATTTTTATATAATCCATTTTTTGCGCTTTATTTCTCTTGTTCGTGAATATAGATTTTTTATTGCAAATAAAGTCCATTAAACAGTATCTATGAAAAATCAAAATAGCAGTATTGCAAGAATAGAGAATAACTTCATTTTCAAGGCTGAATATTACTTGACAGCACGGGAGCAAAAAATCATGCTGTTTCTGATTTCTAATAAGTACGTGACATTATTTATTGGGGTAAAATTTGAAAGCAAGATTTTTTCGATAGTTTTCTTTTAAAAATCGTTGCATGGTCTACATCACGGAACTATTTTTAAGAGGAAAATAGCGGAATAAAGATGTTTTCAAATTACCCCAATAAATAGTGTCACGTACTTATCAATCCAAACGAAGAAAATTTTAACGCTCAAATAATTTCCCTCAAGGAATTAGAGAATGTAATCATGTCGAAGCGGAGCGGAAGTTTTTATGACGAAATGTTAGATTTCACAGTTCGAATTTCTCAAAAACAAGTTATCTATGATTCAGAAATTGGATTGAAAAACAAGAAAATCAAAGGTATCATCAACTGGTTTCAGAGCATTACGCGGACTTATAATCAGAATGGAGAAGTGTGTTTGGAGTTTCTATTTTCTGAGAAATTAAAGCCGCTTCTGTTGCAACTCAAAGAATATACGCAGTTGTATTATAAGGAAGCTTTGCCACTTGGTTCTGGTTATTCGATTCGTTTGTATAACGTATTTAGGGTATATCGGGACAAGATGCAAAAGCATCAGAAGCGCAGCAAATTAAAATATGAATTGGAGGAATTGAAACGGATTCTTGGAATTGAAGATAAGTATAAGGATTGGAGAAAGTTCAATCGGGTTCTCCAAAAAGTTCTGGAGGAATTAAATGGGCTGACTCGGATGACTGTAAAAATGGAGTTGATTCGAGAGGGTAGGAAAGTAGTCGCCTTAGAGTTTGAGTTTTGGGACAAGTCGAAAAAATCGACGGTACAAAGCTTGAAAGGCGAGGGGAGCGGGGAGCGCATCGACGTGGACCAATTAACATTTGCCCAAAATCGGGCATTTGAAAATTTGGTAAAATATGGTGTGAATGATGGCATTGCATTAGGATTGGTTTCTAAGGGTCTTGGTTCTGAAATCTCAGGTTTTGAAGATTGGTATTTTGAAGAATGTATCAAGATTGTAGAATTGAAATCAACTGCACAAATCGAGGGCGTAAAGCCAGGCATCTTCGTGAACTGGTTTCTGAAGTTGAAGGTCTTTGAACAAGGAGACCACTTTGCGAAGATTATGGAGACCTTGGCAGCGAGGAAAAAGGGACTGGAGAAATCGAATGTGCAGGCGTGGGAGAATCGGTTGGTGGCTCGGGGAATGACTCATTGGGAGCATTCAAAAAAAATCACATATAAAACTCTTGACAAAAATTGCTTTTATCCTTTACCTTTTTATAGACACAAAATTGAGTGACTAAATCAAGAATAAAAAGATTATCAGGATTAGAGAT
>JBLHWU010000213.1:0-10529 GCA_047629355.1 Saprospiraceae bacterium
TATTTTTTAAAAATATTACCCCCAATGTTTTAAGTCTCGGCGCAAGCCCTGTGACAGATGTTTGAAGTTTCCAACTTCAAACCCATATTTTACACGTCTTTGACGTGATTTACAACAATTAATTCATCAAGACAATTGTAAGACCATTATGCTTAAATGTTGTTAATTTGATGTTGTTTTTCGATACAAAGGTAGAGGTAAATATTTTCTAATTTAATTATTTGCGTTTTTCTAAAATTGTAGGGACTTAGCCAAACTCAATTTTTGAACTTGTTTTTTTGGTCAAATATTTTAACCCTGGCATCCTCGCACAAAGCCGCGATATTAGCCCGCATCGCGGAAACCCGCGATACTTCAGCCACGTCACAAGATTTGAGTATTGATATAATTGTCCAACGTTCCACGGCTCACTTCAAATATTTTGGCAATGGCAGTTTTGGAGATTTTCTTATCCAAGTAACCGACCAATTGATTGTGATTCTCTTGGAGTTTTTTGTTCACGGATTTAGAGCCGACAGGGCGACCTAACTTGACGTGCGTATTCCACCGCTACTGACCCCCCCTCTACGATTTTTACTGGTTCTTCGTCACTTTTGGTGAATTGAATTTTTAATAATCAAAAGAAGCTATTTTAGGTGGCATAACTATTCTAAAAACCAAGCGATTACAATCCTTTAATAAAATTGAAAACCATTTTTTTTCAACCGATTTTTAATTTTCACCAAAAGTGACGAAGAACCAATGCCGGTGGAATATGCACTAAGCTCCGAGCATTTTATATTTTCCAAGTTGAAGTATCCGATAACCTTATCAGGTATCAGATACTTTTATAGGACATGTCAAATAGTCCTAATCCTGAAAGAATTGAATGTGAATTATATTCAATCTCTTCAGGATTTTTGCGTTTCATTAAATGCTCCCCGAATTGCATTCAGGGTTATTCATATCCATCCACTTCGTGGATAGGTAATCAGAGTAAAACTTTTAGGTTCTTTGATAAGTAACGCGTAGTAATTGAATGCCCTAAAATCTAAGTTTGTTAATCAAGACGTACTTTTTCACTACCCCTTATTTTTAGCGAACAGAGTAGACGGTATTAAGAAAGTACCCGCTACTGCAAACTTTACAATCACGAGATTTATCAAAAAACAAATAGTTTAGGACTTAACTTGGTCTGTATAAAATTAAGTGTAATAATCTGGTAGTCCGTATTTTGTGTTAAAATTTTATGCAAAAGGGTCTAATGAAAAAGGTATTATTTTAGAGAAAGAATCAATGGTTTTCTTTATACTACCTAAAACCTTTATGGATAATGGACTCTAAGTATTACATCTTTAAATGTTGTTAAAAATGACACAATTTTTTGTCGCTAAAACAATAGGACTTTTGCATAAAATATTGTCACAATATAATGATTATCAATAATTTACAAACTAATTACACACGCCAACTTAACAGCAATGGAGCTATCGGATACCTTTATAAAATTCAGCGAACATAATTTTCACCTACTTCACAAAGCTTATTTTTAAAATTAATCGAAAGAAAAATGCTCGCCGAATATTAAGATTGGAAAAGTCGGCTTCCTTTAAAATAGCGACTAATTCTCTTTTTGTAAATGCTCGTTGAATCGCCAACAATCCATCCTCACGCGTCAATTTACTAAAACCCAACAGCGGCGAAAATAGCTTAAAAAGCCCAAAAGCCAATCTATTCCTTTCCAATTCACTGACAATAAACGCTAATTTCACAAATGGTCTTTGCTTATTAACAAACCTTACAACTTCCTGATTGTCAAAATGATATAAAAAATGAGAACCCATTAAAATATCACATTCCGGCAGTTGAAAATCAGCAGTCAGTAAATTGGCTTGCTCGAATTTAATTTCAGGAAAAACAAGCGCATTTTTAGTAGCTAAAGCTAAAGAATTTGCATTGCCATCAATGCCCAGAAAGGTCGCTTGCATGCCTTTTTTTCTAAAAGCTTTCGCTAAAAATAGCAAAATATCACCGCCACCACATCCAATATCAATAATGTGAACAGATTGCTGTTTACCCGTTTTGACTATTCCAAAAACAGCCTTTTTAACCGCCCAATAATTGCCCAAAAAACAGTTAATGGTAGCCAATTCAGCAAGTGTTTGATAAAGGGTATTTCCTTTCAAAGTTAAATTATCAAGCTGCTCTTTTTGTTTGGAACGGTACTGCAAATCGGGATATATTAGATTTAAAGAAGTGTCTTCTTCAAACATTTCGGCATTACTTTTAGTTTAGATGTTGTCTAAAGCTGTTTCAAAACTGGCTTTTCGATAAAATTAAATTAGTCTAAAAACAGTCAAAAACAAAATCTAGCGAAAATTCGCTAGACATTTTGGTGGTTTTTACATTTTTAACCTATATTTGCAGTCATTTACAAAAAAGACCATTATTTAACGGAAGAAGAAAAAAAACTCCACCATCTATCAAGTATTTCTTTGGCCTTTATTTCCACTTTTGAAAGAGTAATTATATAAAGATAACTCTTAATTCAAAAGTAAAAATTAAAAATTAAAACCAAAATAAATGTTGCTATAGTTTGGATTCATTCTTTTATCGTTGCTAACCAATTTATAAATAGACTTTATTTTACCAAATATTTGAAATATGAAATTTCTTGTTTGCATTACAAAAACGCCCGAAACGACTTCAAAAATCGGCTTCACAAATGGCGGTACAGAATTTGACACCAACGGTATCAAGTACATCATGAATCCTTATGATGAATGGTATGCTTTGGTGCGCGCAATAGAATTAAAAGAAGCAAATGCCGGTAGTACAGTAACGGTGTTGAACGTTGGAGATGCCAGCAATGACGCGGTTATCCGTAAAGCTTTAGCTATCGGCGCAGACAATGCTGTCCGTATCAACGCTGACCCAAAAAGCTCGCTGTATATCGCTAAACAAATTGCAGAACACGCTAAAAGTGAAGGTTACGATGCAATTTTCTGCGGAAAAGAAAGCATTGACTACAACGGTAGCGAAGTAGGTGCAATGATTGCTGAATTTTTAGATATGCCATTTATTTCCTTCGCGAGCAGCATGGATTTAGCAGGAAATACCGCAACCTTATCACGTGATATTGAAGGTGGTGAAGAAGTATTGGAAGTAGATACACCATTCGTGTTGAGTGCAGCGAAAGGTTTGGCAGAGCAGCGTATTCCAAACATGCGCGGCATTATGATGGCAAAACGCAAGCCTTTATCTGTTGTCGAACCAGTTGAATTCGCAGATTATGCAGTACCCATTCATTTTGAATTACCACCAGCTAAAACAGGTGTGAAATTAGTGGCTGCTGATGATATGGACGAATTGGTGCGATTGCTTCATGAAGAAGCGAAAGTTATCTAATGATTTCGATTATTAAATAAACTTGATTTGAGAAGCGCAGCGCGCATTTTTGATTCTTATTTTTTAATTCTAAATTAAAAAAATTATGGTTTTAGTTTTTGCAGAAACTCAAAAAGGAAAATTCAAAAAAGCTGCTTTCGAAGCAGTGACTTATGGATATAAAACGGCCCAAGCAATGGGTACAAATTGTGTAGCATTGACCATTGGAGCAGTAGAAGATGCAGGTCTATTGGGTAAATATGGTGCATCAAAGGTGCTCAATATGAGCGATGAGGTATTGAATAATTTTGATAGCCAAACTTACACAGCGGCAATTGCTGGTGCAGCAGATTCAATAGGTGCAAACGTGGTCATCATTTGTCATACGGCAACTGGGAAATCATTGTTGGGTCGATTGGCAGCACGCATGAACGCAGGTTCGGTTGCAGGTGTCAAAACGGTGCCAACTATTGATGATGGTTTCAAAGTTAAAAAAGGGGTATTCTCTGGAAAAGCCGTAGCAACTTATGAAGTATCATCAGACAACAAAGTATTGTCGTTGATGGGTAATGAAGTGCCACCAGAGGAAGTTGGTAGCGCAGTTGCGGTTGAAAATATCTCCGTTACTTTGCCAGCCAATCGCGTGCGAGTAAAAGAAGTGAAAACGGTTGATGGCATCGTGCCATTGCCAGAAGCAGAATTGGTAGTATCGGCAGGTCGTGGTATGAAAGGTCCGGAAAACTGGGGAATCATCGAAGATTTGGCGAAGACTTTGGGTGCAACAACGGCTTGTTCTCGCCCTGTTTCGGATACGGGTTGGAGACCTCACCACGAACACGTTGGACAAACAGGTGTGGCGATTCGTCCAAACTTGTACATCGCAGCGGGTATTTCTGGTGCAATTCAGCACTTGGCGGGTGTCAATAGTTCAAAAGTAATCGTGGTTATCAACAAGGACCCGGAAGCTCCGTTTTTCAAAGCGGCGGATTATGGTGTAGTTGGCGATTTGTTTGATATCGTTCCGGCGTTGAATGCGGCATTGAAGAAACATAAAGCAGCGTAATGTTAAGGTTTCTTTGCTGAATGGCTTTATTGTTAGACAGCTTTTGAAATTTTAAAAATATAAAAAGGGCGACTTTCTTTTGGGAAGGTTGCCCTTTTTTATTTTTATTTTTATTAATATTAGCGAGAATAGTATTCGCTTTTATTAAAATTCGTACCTCCATTGTTTCTTAGATTTGCTCAAAAATACATGAAACAATTCTATCTCTTTTCCTTAATAATTTTATTCTCCTTAAAAATTGATGCACAAATTGATGCACAAATTGATGCACAAATTGATGCATAAATTGCTGAAAAATATTCTATTAACCATCTGTAACTTTGTCCGATTAATAAGGGGCCAGACCATTTAGCAAACCCATCCGCAAGCGGTTCTCTACGTTGAAAATATTTTAGGAATCTCTTCTGCTACGCACCACTTCGTTCCTACTTTTGAAACAGTCATTATGTAGGGATAATTCCTAGTTAAAAAGTAAACATCTTTTGTCATTTCGACCGAAGTGGAGAAAAAGAACAAAATAAACGTTGTTAAATGGTGAAATTATTATTTTACCGTTACTAAGAGAGATTAACTTCATTTGAGAAAGAGTATTTCCACAAACATATTGTTATGTACATAACAATGTAATTACGCATTAGTCTAAGCTATTGAATCGTTTTTACTTATTTAATTCCTACTTCCTCTGTTGTACACATTTTCCCCTAAAGAACAGCCAGCCCGTCATTTTCGGCGGCTGGAGAGTAGATTTAGAAGAGATAAAAATTATATTTTTTACAAAAAAATCCCTCTTTAATAATAAAAAAAAGATTTATTGCGAAAACACAAATAATATTTCTCTACCTTGCACCTATTACAATTAAAATTATCTTTTCTCTTAAATTATTAAACTTAGTAACGGTCAAAAAATAACTCCACTATCTATCAAGTATTTCTTTAGCCTTTAGCCAACCCATCCGCAAGCGGTTCTCTACGTTGAAAAGATTTTAGGAATCTCTTCTGCTACGCACCACTTCGTTCCTACTTTTGAAATAGTCAGTATGTAGAGATAACGCTTATTTCAAAAGTAAATATCTCTTATCATTTCGACCGAAGTGGAAAAAAGACCAAAATAAATGTTGCTAAATGGTGAAATTATTCTTTGACCATATACTTAGTAGTTATTCAAGTTAGGAATTTAGAAAAAACATGCTACACTTAATATAACAAATTTTATTATATACAAAGCCTTTCTATTTATTAGTGACATCAACTAATTCAGTTCGTAAAAACGATCTAGTAACCTATACCATAATAGTCCGTAATTTTTCTTCTAAGAAACTCAAAAAATCGTTGCATAGCCTTCGTTATGGAACTATTTTTCAAGTCTTTTAGAAGATAGAAAAACAAGTATAATGGTATGAGTTATTAACTAATTTTTACTTTTTTAAATAATTCCTATTCCTTTTTCCAAATACAAATCAACTAATTTTCTCACTAAATTAAATTAACTTATTATATGAAGAATCACTATTTAAAAACTCAACTATCACTCTTGAGTCTATTGCTTTTTTGCAGTACCGCTTTTGCCCAATTTAGCGTCACTGGGACGGTGAAAGACGGTGAAGGTGAATCCCTAATTGGTGTATCTATTCTGGTAAAAGGTGCAAATGTGGGTACAGTTACAAATCTCGATGGAACCTATTCAATCAATGTAGCGGGAGAATCTGGAGTCTTGATTTTTACTTATACAGGTTACGCTGAGCAAGAACAAAAGGTGACCAGCGCCAATAATAAATTAGATATAGCTTTATCTGAATCAGCGACTTTACTTGACCAAGTTGTTGTAACCGGATTGGCTTCTTCTGTTAAACGGTCTAACTTGGCCAATGCGATATCAACCGTTTCAGCGAAAGAGCTGACTGGAGTTACTTCCGTTCAAACCTTAGATGGTGCTTTACAAGGAAAATTAACAGGAGCTAATATTGTCTCCAACTCAGGTGCCCCAGGTGGAGGTGTTTCCGTAAAATTAAGAGGAATTTCTACCGTTACAGGATCTTCCGAACCACTTTATATCGTGGATGGAATTTATATGGATAATTCTGCTTTTTCGGGAGGTCTCAATCCAATCTCTCAAGCACGATCAAATGGAGAGACCACGGATGAACAAGACAATCCTTCCAATCGAATTGCAGATTTGAACCCTGATGATATTGAATCAATTGAAGTATTAAAAGGTGCTTCTGCTGCTGCTATTTATGGTGCGCGCGCCAATGCAGGAGTAATCGTTATTACAACTAAAAAAGGAAAAAGTGGAGAAACAAAAGTAGATTTTAACCAAAGTTTTGGACAGTCTAGATTGATTCGGAGTTTGGGGCTAAGAGATTATACGGATGCACGAGTAGAGGCTTCTTTTGGAGCAGACGAATTGGCTTTGTATCAGACCGCTCGGGATGCGGGAAAACTAATCAATTATGAAGAAGAAATCTATGGCAATAAGGGATTTTTATACAACGCTCATTTGGGTATTTCAGGCGGAAATGATAAAACTTCTTATTTTGTCTCGGGTGGTTGGAAAGACGAGGAAGGCATCATTAAAAAAACAGGATATAATCGCAAGTCGTTTCGATTAAACCTTAACCATAAATTTACGGATTGGTTAGATTTTGGTATATCCACTAATTATATCAACTCTTCGGCTGACCGAACCATTACGAATAATGACAATGCAGGTGTATCTTTGGGTATTGCGTTGACTTCTACAGTTCCCTGGGCGGATTTGTTACCAGATGCTACAGGTAATTATCCGAATAACCCTTACGCAGCATCCAATCCATTGCAAACCCGAGATTTGTCCATCGTTAATGAAACAACCAACCGCTTTATGGGTGGATTGACTATTAATGCCAAATTAATAAGAACAGATAATTCTTTCCTAAAACTACGTTTACAAGGAGGTATGGATTACTTCAATAACGAAACTACAGGTTATTTTCCTGAAGTTTTGCAATTTATGGTGGGTAATTTGAATGGATTTTATTCCAAAGGTAATAATGTCGTTCACAATATCAATACCTCGGCATTCCTTGTCTGGGATAACCATATTGGTAATAATATTCAATT
Organism: Saprospiraceae bacterium; assembly: GCA_047629355.1. Taxonomy (GTDB): domain Bacteria; phylum Bacteroidota; class Bacteroidia; order Chitinophagales; family Saprospiraceae; genus CAYUNA01. The sequence goes on from JBLHWU010000213.1 coordinate 7,529, forward strand.
AACTTCATCGGCAGGTATTAGTCGATTAGATTTCTCTCAAAGTCGGTTAACAACTCAGGCTACTGACTTAATTGGAGCTCAAACCAATTTAAATCAAGCCAGTGCACTCGGTGTTTTTCACAGAACCTTGGATAGTGAAGACGTTGGATATAGCGTTCAGCAAGAAGCTAACTGGGATGATAAAATTATTGGTTCATTCGGTGTTAGATTTGACCAATCTTCCTTGAATGGGGACCCGAATGAATTGTTTGCTTATCCAAAAGCATCGGTGGCGGTGAATATTGCCAATTTCGATTTCTTTGAGATGCCGACTTTTGATATGGTTAAAGTAAGAGCTGCGTATGGTGAAGCGGGAGGTGTACCTTTTCCAAATTCCAATGATTTAGGATTGGCTTCTCAAACGACCTTAAGTGGTGCAAATATTGAAGGGAGTGCGGGGTCTGTAGTTAGTGGTACAAGAGGAAATTCTGCAATTGCACCAGAACGTTCCAAAGAACTAGAACTAGGAATTGACCTTGGTTTATGGAACAATAAATTGGTTTTTGAGGGAACTTATTATAAAAAAACAGTGGAAGATTTGATATTAAATGTTGGCGTTCCTAGCTCCAGTGGATTTACTGTCCAAACGCTTAATGCAGGGGAATTATCCAATAAAGGAATTGAGTTGGCAGTATCAGCTTATCCTATAAATTCTGAGAAATTAAAATGGTACACTAAAGTTGGCTGGTGGAAAAATACCTCCAAGATGGAGCAGTTAGATATTCCTGCATTTACAACAGGTAGTTTTGCAAGTTCATTAGGTATTTTCAAAATAGAAGAAGGTCAATCCTTGACTCAGATTGTAGGTCCAGTTCCAACTTCTGATGGAGCAGATATCGTTTTAGGAGATGCTGAACCAGATTTCCAAATGTCTTGGAATAATAATATTCAATTTTTGAATAATTTTGAATTCAATTTCTTATTTCACTGGAAAAAAGGAGGAGACAATATCCAATTAAGCTCTTTATTAACTGATTTTGGTCAAACATCCTATGATTATGACGATGACGACGATGGAGACGGAGTCGTTAATGGTGATCAAAGAATCAATGCTTTGGTAAGTGGTATTCCTGATGCTTCGCAGTTTGTCGAAGATGGTAGTTATATCAAATTGCGGGAAGTAGGTTTGTTTTATACCTTTAACACATCAGATCTTTCCGGCGTGTTAGGTGATGCAATTAAAAGAATCAAAGTAGGATTTTCAGGAAATAATTTATTCATCATCAGTGATTACAAAAGTTATGACCCAGAGGTATCAAATTTTGGTAATAATGGCGTGTCTTCTGGTGTAGAGGTAACTCCGTTTCCTTCGTCTAAAAGACTCTTCTTTCATTTGAATATCGGATTTTAAAATCAGAACTAATTGATTCTTTGATTTGAATTATTCTAAATTTAGTCGTGTCTTCTTTACTTTAAAAAGAAAAAGAGCTACGACGCACTAATTAAAATAATAATATGAAATATATAAAATACCTCTTTTTAATTTGTTTGCTAGCAACCGTACAATATTCTTGTACGATTGATGAACAAATTGACCCGAATGCTCCAAGTTTAAATGGAGTAGGTACCAATGCAACCATTTCTCAGTTGAATAATCTTGTAACGGGTACTCTTTCACAAATGCGAGACCAAATCAATGTTTATTATGATGCGGTAGGTGTTATTGGTCGAGATATGTATCGTTTCTCTGGTTCTGACCCACGATGGGTAGCAGATTTATTGAATGGAGCATTAGACAATAACGCTTTTTACACAACGCGGGTTTGGGGTGCAAAATACAGGACAGTAAAAAATACCAATATCTTAATTGATGCGGTGAATAATACTGGAGCTGGTACGGATGCAGAACGACAAGGATATTTAGGCTTTGCTAAGACCATTCAAGCTCACGAATTGTTGATTACTTTGAATATGCAAAATGATAATGGTATCCGTGTAAATATTAGTGACCCAGATAATCTTGGTCCAATTGTGGGAAAAGCTGAAGCATTGACAAATATTGCAGGTTTATTAGATGAAGGAGCGACCCATTTATCTAATGCAGGCAACAGTTTTGCATTTTCTTTGACGAGTGGTTTCTCTGATTTCAATACTCCTTCTACTTTTATCGAGTTTAATCAAGCATTGGCAGCTAGAGTTGCCGTTTATCGCGGACAATATGCACCTGCTTTAACCTTTCTGGGGAAATCATTTATGGACGAAACAGCTAGTTTAAATGCTGGAAGTTACATGGTTTTTTCTTCTAGTGCTGGGGATGCTTTTAATTCCTTGTTTTTGCCACGAGATAATACGGGAGAAGTACGTGCTGCACATCCTTCTTTTATTACAGATGCAGAAGCAGGAGATACTCGCGTTTCCAAAGCACCAATGCGCATAGCATCAGTTCAAGCAAGTGATTTGTCTAGTGATTACGATGTATTCATTTACCAATCCAATGTTGACCCTGTTCCAGTTATTCGCAATGAGGAGTTATTATTGATTGCTGCAGAAGCAAGCATCCAAACAGATGCCTTAACAGAGGCTACGACTTTTCTAAATATCATCCGAAATGCACATGATTTAGATGATTATGCAGGACTTGGAACAAAAGAGGCATTGATTGATGAGATGCTCTTACAACGTCGATATTCTCTTTGGAATGAAGGACATAGATGGGTAGATATGCGTCGATACGATAGATTAGGAGAGTTGCCATTAGACCGAGTAGGTGATTTGGTTCACACCAGTTTTCCGATTCCTCAAGATGATGATTTTTAACTAGGCCTATTGACTATTCTGTCAATTATTTATGACTTAAACTATAATGAACGATAAAGGGGGCAGAAAAATTTTTATTTTTCTGCCCCTTATAAGTACGTGACACTATTTATTGGGGTAATTTGAAAACATCTTTATTCCGCTATTTTCCTCTTAAAAATAGTTCCGTGATGTAGACCATGCAACGATTTTTAAAAGAAAACTA
>JBLHWU010000214.1:0-10441 GCA_047629355.1 Saprospiraceae bacterium
TGGAATTAGAACCAGGTGATGAAGTCAATTATTACTTTGAAACCTTTGATAATGATGGCGTAAATGGTAGCAAATCAGCGCGCACGAATTTGATGGTTTATGAAATGCCAACGATTGAGGAATTTGAAGAAATGGAGGAAGAAAACGACCAAGAAGTTAAAGATAAATTGCAAAAATCTGTGGACGATAGCAAGAAATTGCAGGAGGATATGAAGAAGATGCGCGAAAAATTGTTGCAAGAGAAAGACGTGGATTGGCAGATGAAGAAGGAGATTGAGAAGTTGTTGGAGCGACAAAAAGAGATGGAAAAGCAGGTGGAAGAAGCGAAAGAAGCCTTTGAAGAAAACTTGAAGAATCAAGAAGAATTCACCGAGCAGGATAAAAAAATCATGGAGAAGCAAGAAAAGCTTCAAAAGATGTTTGAAGAAGTAATGAGCGAGGAAATGAAAAAGTTGATGGAAGAAATCGAGGCATTGATGGAAGAGATGGAGAAAGATGATGCCTTGGAGAAGATGGAAGAGATGGAAATGAATGATGAAGAGCTCGAAGATGAACTCGACCGAATGCTTGAATTGTATAAGCAATTGGAGATGGAAATGGAAATGGAGAAAATGATTGACAAGTTGGAAGAATTGGCGGAGAAGCAAGAAGAGCTCGCGGAAGAAACAGAAAAAGCGGCGGAAGACGAAGAGAAAATGACCGAAGAGGAGCAAAAGGCGAAGCAAGAGGAATTGGAGAAAAAGCAAGAAGAATTGAATAAGGAAATGGAGAAATTGATGGAGAAGCAGGAAGAAATGGAGAAGAAAAACGAGGAGATGGAAAACGAGAAGGACATGGATGGCGATAAAGAAGACATGGAGGAAATCAGTGAGGAAATGGAACAAAGTGAGGAAGAATTGTCGCAAGATGAAAAGAAGAAAGCAGCTAAAAAGCAAAAATCTGCTGCGGAAAAAATGAAGCAAATGGCAATGAAAATGCAGATGAAAATGCAGAGCCAAGAGCAAGAGCAGATGGAGGAAGATATGGAGAGTTTGCGGCAGTTGTTAGAGAATTTGGTAGGACTTTCGTTTGACCAAGAGGACTTGATGAATCAGTTTATTGAGGCGCAGATTAACACGCCACATTATGTGGATTTAGTGCAAGACCAATTTAAGTTGAAAGATGATTTCCGATTGGTGGAAGATAGTTTGCAGGCATTGGCCAAGCGCATTTTCCAAATCGAAAGCTATGTAATGGAAAAAGTGACGGAGGTGAAATCAAACATGAAACAAGGTATTGACAACTTGGAACAACGCCGTAAGCCACAAGCTGCTAATAATCAGCAAGCGACGATGAAAAACGTGAATGATTTGGCCTTGATGTTGAGTGAGGTGATGCAGCAAATGCAGCAACAGATGTCAGGCAATATGCCAGGCAACCAGCAGTGTGACAATCCTGGGGGTAAAGGTAGCGGTAAAAAACCGTCAGATAAACCAGGTTCTTCAGGACAAAAATCTTTGGGTGACCAGATGAAGAAAATGAAGGATGGAATGAAGAAAGAAGGTCAAGGTGGACAGAGTAAACAATTTGCGAAAATGGCGGCTCGACAGGCGGCTTTGCGGCAAGCATTGCAAGAGAAGCAGAAGGAAATGCAAGGTCAGGGACAAGGCTCGAAAGAGTTGCAGGACATGATTGAGCAGATGAATAAAAACGAGATTGATTTGGTGAATAAAAACTTGACTAATGAAATGTTGAATCGTCAGCAAGACATTATGACGAAGTTGCTTGAACACGAAAAAGCAGAGCGCGAGCGCGATAAAGACAACAAACGAAAGTCAGAATCTGCGGGGACTTATGAGCGCAAAATGCCACCTTCTTTAGAAGAGTACATTAAGAAGCGAGAGTCGGAAATTGAGCAGTATAAAGATGTATCGCCGAGCTTGAAGCCTTATTATAAATTCCTGGTTGAGGAGTATTTTAAGGAATTGAAAGGGGCGAAGTAATTAAAAAGGAAGAATGAAAAATGGGTGTCCGAGTAGTTGGGCATCCATTTTTTGTTTTCAATGGGATTTTAAGGAAGAAAAAAGATTTTGCAAAATCTTTTTTCTTCCTTAAAGTCCTACCCGCGCTGCCGCAGGCAGAGCGCACTGTTTTTAACGGGGCGAGGAAATTTACAATCTTCTCGCTCCATTAAAGCCTGAAAAATCTTGTAAGTTTGCACTTTTTATGCAAAGATTCATTATTTGAAAATATCCCTGCCAAAATGTCCCGATTTTCCAAATGGCAACAATATTGATACCCTATATGTATTATGTTTGAAAAATTAAAAAAAGTAATGTCGAAAAAACAGCAATCAATGAAGGATGAAACATTGAATCAAGATACAATGGTAGAAGACGTTTTGGATAATCAAGAAGGGACAGAGAATGGCGCGAATGTCAAGGATGACGGCGCTTCAGAAGAAGGAACGGCAGCTACCAAAGAGGAATTATTACAACAAGAAATCGAGGAATTGCGGGCGCATATTTCGGAGTTGAAAGATAAGAATTTGCGGCAAGCAGCCGAATTTCAGAACTTTCGCAACCGTTCTACCCGTGAAAAACTGGATTTAATGGCATCGGCAGCAAAGGACACTTTGTCAGCGTTACTGCCAGTTGTTGACGATTTTGACAGGGCGAAGAAAATCTCGGATGACGAAAAGACGGAAGAAGCATTTTCTGAAGGGGTCAACTTAGTTTATGACAAATTCAAAGGGATTTTGAAAGCAAAAGGCTTGAAACCAATGGAATCTACGGGCGAAGTGTTTGATGCAGAATTGCACGAAGCATTGACTGAAATTCCAGCACCAACGGAAGATTTGAAAGGTAAAATCGTCGATACTATCGAAACGGGCTATACCTTGAATGATAAAATTATCCGCCACGCGAAAGTCGTTGTTGGAAAATAATTTGTGCTTGATTATTTGGGGCAGACCAAAGATTAAAGACCAACAACTAAAGACAAAATTATTATGGCAAAGAGAGATTTTTATGAGATACTGGGGGTATCCAAATCCGCGACGGATAAGGAAATGAAAAGCGCTTATCGAAAGTTAGCGATTAAATTTCATCCAGATAAAAACCCGGATAATCCAGAGGCAGAGGCGAAGTTTAAAGAAGCGGCGGAGGCTTATGAGGTCTTATCGGATGGTGACAAAAAGGCACGATACGACCGATTTGGACATCAAGGAATGGATATGGGCGGCGGCGGTGGTCGTGGTGGCTTCCAAGGTGGCGGCATGTCGATGGAGGATATTTTCACTCAATTCGGTGATGTTTTCGGTGATTCAGGAGGGACGTTTGAGCAGTTTTTTAGAGGTGGTTCTGGCGGCGGCGGCAGACGTTCGCGACCGAGAGGGCAGCGGGGTAGCAACTTGCGAATCAAAGTCAAATTGACCTTGAAGGAAGTTTCGGAAGGCGTGACGAAGAAAATCAAAGTCAAAAAGCAAGTCAAATGTGAACCTTGTGACGGTAGCGGCGCGAAAGATAGCAACTCAGTCGCGACGTGTAATACTTGTCGAGGTTCTGGTGTGGTGCGTCAGGTGCGGAGTACCTTTTTGGGACAGATGCAGACAACGACGACTTGTCCAACTTGTAGCGGTTCTGGTCAAATGGTGACGGCGAGTTGTGGAACTTGTAAGGGCGAAGGACGAAATTATGGCGAAGAAACTATTGAAGTGCCGATTCCAGCAGGTGTGGCAGAAGGCATGCAATTGTCGATGTCTGGCAAAGGAAACGCAGGGGCAAAAGGCGGTGCATCAGGTGATTTGTTGATAAATATTGAGGAGATTGAGCATGAATCTTTGCAGCGGGACAATATGAATTTGATTTACGAATTGTTCATCAATTTTGCGGATGCAGCTTTGGGTAAATCAGAGGAAGTACCGACAATTGATGGACGTGTGAAAATTAAAATTCCGGCAGGAACGCAGGCGGGTAAAATCTTTAGATTGAAAGGAAAGGGTCTGTCTTCTGTACAAAGCTATGGACAAGGTGACCAGTTGATTCATGTCAATATTTGGACGCCGAAGAAGTTGAATGATGAGGAGCGGGAATTGATGGAGAAACTTCGCGAAATGCCTAATTTTAAGCCAGATCCAGGGAAGGCCGAGAAGGGATTTTTTGATAAAATGAAGGATTATTTTTCCTAGTAAAAGGAATTTATTGAAAATAAGAAGCCACCAATACTGTAAAGATGTTGGTGGCTTTTTCTTTGTAGCTAAGTAACGGTAAAAAAATAACTCCGCCATTTAGACAGGGCAAATTTCCCTCATTTTTTTGGTTGAATCCGTTAATTGGGTTGAATACTTAAGTAGCAGACACGTTAGTTGAAAAGTAACTAAATTTTTCAAATTCCATGAAACCCTAAGCAAAAGTTGTGTCTGCTATCTATGTTGGAAATATACGAGACACGACTCTTCTTAAATATTCAAGATGATTTTATGGAATAGAACTGAATGAATTAAAGTGTCCGCTACCTGAGTAGCTAGAAACTAATCAACGAAACTATCGTCGATAGGCAGAAGAACTACTCGACAACGCCTTCAAAGTAACAGCTGATTTTCTGATTTTCCGACCACCTCTAATCAAATCCACATCAATCGACTGTCCCGGACGGAATCTGGCAACTTGTTCTTGCAAAGCTGGCATAGAAGCCGTTTTTATACCATTAACGGCTACAATCACATCGTCTCTTCGGATGCCTGCACCTTCCGCACTTCCTCCTTCTGTAATGCTGCTTACCCACACGCCTTCGACCATTGGAAGGTCTAATTTTTTAGCAATTTCATCCGTCACTTCGCCGATACTTACACCCAAAACTGCTCGTCTAACTTCACCATATTCCCGTAAATCACTAACGACTTTTTTTACCAAATTAGCTGGAATAGCAAAAGAGTAACCCTCGTAACTTCCCGATTCTGAAATGATTGCTGCATTGATACCAACCAAATCGCCACGATTGTTAACCAATGCACCGCCGCTGTTTCCAGGATTAACGACTGCATCCGTTTGGATAAATGATTCAATAGAATATTGTCCGGGAAGAATATCAATATTTCGACCCTTCGCGCTGACAATACCTGCCGTTACCGTCGATGATAAGTTGAAAGGATTGCCGACTGCCATGACCCATTCGCCAACTTCGAGATTGTCGGAATTGCCATAACGCAAGGTCGGTAAATCACGTTCCTCAATTTTTAACAGTGCCAAATCAGTCGTCGGGTCAACGCCAATAATTACCGCTTTGTAATCCTTATTGTTATTAAGTGTCACTTTCAAACTACCGTTCGAACCATCAACCACGTGGTTGTTCGTAACAATAAATCCATCGGGTGAAATAATTACACCTGAACCGCCAGAAAGTGGATAACCATTGCGTGAAATTGCCGTAATATTAACCACCGCTTGCGTTACTTTTTTAGAAGTCGAGATGAAATCAAACGGTACGTAACTTGTTGAATTGGGTTTGACATTGAGGTTGTCTTTATTGTTGACCAATTGAGTGGGAATTTGCTCAGTTGGTGTTTGAAAAGCCATTTTTTGCTCAAATTGATTGAATAAAGTTAGCGTAAAAATAGCATTTAGTGTCAAAGTGATAGCGAGGATGATTCCTAACTTTTTCATAGGCTTAAGATTTTTTTTAGGGAGTACGAAATTAGTAAACTATTCAAATGGTGCGGTTATTTTTCTTTTTTAGAAATTTAAAAAATTAGTGCATTGATACGGACTCATTTTTTAAGTTTCTAAAAATGGAAAAGAACAAGTCAGCTGGATAGGTTACTATTTTCCTACGCTCTTATGTTAAAAATTGCTCTTAGAAGCTGAGTTTGAAATAGGGAAAAATAGCGTTTTTTTCTTCATATCCTAAGAAACGTTTCTTGGTTTCAAATAATTGCCAATTTAAAGATAAAAGACAAGTGATTTGTAACTACTCAGGTACTTTAATTTATTGATTATCAGTTATTTATAGTTTTGTTTAAAAATGATATTTGTCTAATTTTCTCAAATTTTTGACAAAAAATCATTTTTTTTAACATTTCCGTAACTTAAAAGACATTATTTTAACTAAAAATAGACTAAAAACCACCTGAGTAGTTACAGCGATTTTGAAAAAGGTTCTGTCAATTAAACTGAATTTGGGAAAGATAGTTGTCTAAGCAATGGAACTTGGAGTATTAAAGTTTTATTAAAATTAACGTGTTGCGGACGAGTTGCGCGTTTCGGGTTCCGAATTGGGAGGAGTGGTGATTGAAAAATTGTCGCTATATTTGGGGCAGTTTCCATATTAGTGAAACAAATTTAATAAACTAAAAAAAAACAAATGAAAAATTTATTAAAAACGGGGTATTTCCTATTCCTATTGTTGTTCGTTTCCAGTTGTGCACAATTGAATAAATTGGATTTGGCGCAACGAAGCTTTAGCGAAGGCGCAACGATTGAAAACAATGCCCAAATGCTGCAACAATTGACGGCAGTTTCGCCAGAGGCTTATTATAAAATAGCGTATGCTTCGGTGCAAGAATCGCTTAAGAAAAGTGGAAAACTTAAGGAAGACGGACTTTTAGGTAATGCGTATACCTTAAAATCACTTTGTGAATGGAAACTAGGGAAATATGATTTAGCCAGCGATAATGCCAAAATTGCGTTGACTTATTTGGTGGATAAAAACAATCCAAATGCTTTATTAACGCGTGATGGAGCGGTGATGAAATCAATGGATGCATTGATTAATTTAGAGCAATTGAATGCGTTGGTTTTTGATTCTTTGAATAAGAAAGAAGTGATTGATTCAGTAATTTTTAAACAGTTTTTTAATACTCAACTTTGGGGGAATAGAGTGGAAAAAAAAGGGGAATTGCGACAGTCATTTGAGGCAATCAACTCTGTATTGACGCAAGTTCCACGGCGGCATGAAGTCCGCAATTATTTGGTGATGTCGATGCTGACGGGGATGAAAAATTGGGGAGATGCGCTGCATTATTTGAATAACAATCTAAAGAAATTGGAAGGGGCGGAAAAGGAAGTGATGAAGGCGTATTACAACAAAGAAAATGACATTTTTGAAAAAGAAAAAAAAGTGCTTTTAAGGCAATTTTCTAAATTATTAGTAGAAGGGAAGGAGAGTCAAGTTTATAAATATTGGGCGTATATGTTGGGGGCTTAGTAACGGTAAAAAAATAACTCCACCATCTATCAAGTATTTCTTTTGCTCTTATTTCCCACTTTTGAAACAGTCATTAGGTATAAATATGGTCACCTACTTAACTCCTATTTCAAAAGTAAACATCTTTTGTCCTTTCGACCGAAGTGGAGAAAAAGTCCAAAATAAATGTTGCCAGATGGTGGAGTTATTCTTTCACTGAATTCTATGATTAAAGCAAGAGCAAAATAAAAAATAAATTTGTCTTTCTTATTGGTTTTTTAAGTCAATTCTGTAGACGTTTACTAAACGTTAAACGCAGCAACGCAGCACTTTTTAATTCTATTAGAAAATTTTCATTATGAAAGCAATCCTATTACACGCCCACGGCGGCAGCGAAAATCTTTACCTCGGCGAGGCTGATACACCAAAAATCAACGACCACGAAATCCTCGTAAAAGTCCATGCCACGGCCTTGAATCGAGCAGATATTTTGCAGCGAGAAGGCAAATATCCGCCGCCACCTGGTGCCAGTGAAATCATCGGTTTAGAAATGGCAGGAGAAGTTGTTAAAGTGGGTAAAAAAGTAACGCAGAGGCAGCTTGGTGACCGTGTTTGTGGATTGTTGGCAGGAGGTGGATATGCTGAATTTATGAGTATCCATGAAGAATTGGCCTTGGCGATTCCTGATAATTTGAGTTACACCGAAGCGGCGGCGTTGCCCGAAGTTTTTTTAACGGCTTTTCAGTCCGTCAAATGGATTGCGAATTTGCAAAAAGGCGAAACTATCCTCATTCATGCAGGCGCGAGTGGCGTCGGTACAGCGACGATTCAATTGGCACAACTATTTGATGCGGAACAGATTATCGTAACGGTCTCTAAAGGTAAGCACGAGACTTGCTTACAATTAGGCGCACACCATGCGATTGATTATAGAAGTGAAAATTTTGCTGAAAAGGTCAACGAAATCACAAATGGAAAAGGGGCAAATGTGGTCATTGATTTCCTAATGGCGTCTTATTTTCAAAAGAATCTGGATGCCTTGGCAATGGATGGACGCATGGTGATGTTGGCAACAATGGGCGGTATTAAAATGCCAGAAGTGAACTTGTTTAATATTTTGCGGAAGCGGCTACAAATTACGGGTTCGACGCTGCGAAGTCGAGAATTGAGTTATAAAATTGATTTGATTACTGCTTTTAAACAGCAAGTTTGGACGCATTTTTCAACTGGGGAATTGAAGCCAGTGATTGACTCGGTTTTTGATTGGAAAGAAGTGGGAAAGGCGCATCAGAAAATGGAGGGGAATGAGAATGTAGGGAAGATTGTTTTGGCGGTTGGGTAGAATGAACTAACCCGATTCTTAACGTAACGCAATCTCGAGGGATTGCGTCACGTTTGGCACAGTAAAAAATCGACGCAGGGCTAATGTGAAGCTAATTTTTAAAAGTAGAATACTTCAGACATCTGGGACTTTCCCGTCCTCAATTTCTTTTATTTAAAAACAAATACCGTCATTTAAAAATCCGAGGTATGAAAAATTTACGCTTATTATTGCCAATTTTCTTACTACTCAGTTGCGCTACACAAAACAACAATACCACCGAAAAAAAATCCGAAACGCTTTGGGTCAATAGCTTGATAGTGCCTTGTACACGCGTCGCTCCGATGAATTGTTTGCAAGTTCAAAAAGGGAAAACGTTAAAGGACAATGGGTGGGAGTTCTTTTATGACAACATCAAAGGCTTCGACTATCAAGCAGGTTATATCTACAAATTATTAGTGAATATAGAAGAATTAAAGCCTGGAAATATTCCAGCGGATGCTTCTTCTTTGAAATAGACATCTTTACAGAATAACTAAGTCGCATATCTAAGGTTTACAATGGCAGAAACGGCATGCCAGACTTTGCCATAATTTTTGTGTTTCCCCCGATAAACTTCTTTCGTTATTCTAAATATTTTACAGCGTCTGTTGACATGTTCTACTGCAATTCGTTTTTTGGCTAATTCATGATTAAATTTTTTATCCAATATACTTTAGTGGAAATGGTCGAAAAAAAGCAAGATACTAAGTTGCGCATCAATGATATTTGGGCGGTCCAAAGTATCTTAGGAACACCATTTAAAATAACGACAGAAAGTCCTCGGGTCAAACGTCCGATGTTGGAAGTTCACATTGCGGATAAGAAAATATTGGGGAATGACGGTTGCAATCAATTTTTCGGAAAATTAGAAAGATTGACGGATACTAAAATTCAATTTGGGGCAGTTGGTGGTACAAAAATGGCTTGTCCTGATATGGAGTCCTCCAACAATTTTAACGATGCCTTGGGGCAAGTGGCAAGGTATAAAATAAGTGATTTGAAATTGTATCTTTTCAAGGAGAATGGGGAGGAAGTTTTAGTTTTTCAGAAAGTAGATTAAGAATGGTCGCTTTTTAAAACCTCGTGGTTGTATGATTTTAAGTGTAGCGCATTTTGAAATTTATCGAAGTACATCCGATGTCAGACATCTACTTCGCGCCAGCCCTGAGTAGATGTCGGAAATTTCCGAATTCACGACTAATATTTTAGCGTCTGTGACGCGGCAATAAGGAACGTATTTTTGTTATTTTGCAGTAGATTATTTAGCATAAAGCTCCGAAGATTTTAGTTGGTTAAGTTTCTGCTAAATGATAATGTTCGCAGCTTTGATGCCGCGTCAAAGACGCTAAAAGAAGCGTCGGATTTCTGGAGAAATCCGACATCAGCGACAGGGCTGGCGCGAAGGAGGAGATTGATAGTTAGTGTCTGTACGGAAACACTTAATGTTCTAAAAATCAATGAATTAAGTTAGTATTTGACTACAATAAGAGAGATAAAAACCGTATATTGAGGACTAAGACCCTCCATTTTACAAGGTTTTTAACCAAGAGTTATCCACACTCACTTTAAAAGTCAAAAAAATGCGTGCACGATTTCAACAGCAACTGAGTTTAGAAGTAATCCCAATAAATGAGGTAGCAATAAACAGAAGAACTCGACATCAGTTAGCCCCGCTGCTGATCGCTTTACAATATGTGTTCATTGACAAAGAATTAAGCGAAGAAATCTTTAAAATATTAGAGGTCAAAATACTGAAAGGGAAGAAGCGGACGGGAGGCTTAGGCATGAGTCTGTGGGAGATATTAGTTTTGGGAACAAGTAAGTTGAATTTGGAAATAGATTATGATTTCTTACACGATTTGGCGAACAGTCACACCGAATTACGTGGCATCTTGGGTGTTGAAAGAAGTGACTATA
>JBLHWU010000215.1:0-10371 GCA_047629355.1 Saprospiraceae bacterium
GTAATTTTTTCTTCTAAAGAATTCAAAAAATCGTTGCATAGCCTTCGTTACGGAACTATTTTTTGTGTTTTTTAGAAGGGAAAAGGACAAGCATAATGGCCCAAGTTATTGAATCGTTTTTACTAATGGTGATTTATTTTATCTGATTGGAACTTGAAAGCCCAGCGAACTGGGTCAAATTTATCGAAAAAGATGGACAATAGAAGTCTTTTTCAAGCATTGAAAGCAAGAGGTTTTAATATGGAAGTATATTGTTTGAAGTCAATAGAAAAATACAGAAAGCTATTTGCTACTTAAAGTATCACCTACACGATTTGTTGGGCAGTTGGTATTGAAGATGGACGAATGAATCTCGTCAAAGTGAAAAAATATGGCTACTGCAACAACCCTTAAATAATTATCGACTTAATTTGAGAAGTGAGAAAATCCTAAGATTTTGGAGCTTCCTAAAACATAGTGCGCCTCGCCGAAGGCGAGGTGGGTGAGGTTATTGAGGGATGAAAACGGTTTTTACAAAACCATTTTCACCCCTCAAACTTCCTTTGTTTTAGATAGGTAGTTATTTTTGGGCTGCCCCATTACTCTCAATTTAGTGTTTTCAGAAGAGGACTCCATTTGATGAGAGCCTTTTTCAAAAACAAAATACTCAAATCGATTAACAGAAGGTTGGATTTGGCTTTAATTAAATTAGAACTCGTTCAAAAAATCACCGAGTAGAGTAGCAAAAGTGAATAATTTTCAGTTACTTTGCGTAGCTTAAAATACATAAAAATGTGATTTAGAATACAAAAATGGATAAACTCATTGCAAAATATGATTTCAAAAGCGACTTGATTTTTAGCAGTCTTTCCAAATCAGAGCAGAAGATGCTAGAGCCAATAACTGAACATATCATCTTTGATAAAGGAAAAATGCTTTTTTATCAAGATGGTATTCCGACGGGAGTTTTTTTAATCATTAAAGGAAGAGCAAAGATATATAAAACTGGATTAGGAAATAAACAACAGATTTTTTATATTTATAAAGCAGGTGATTTATTGGGTTATCATGCCTTGCTTTGCGATGAACGTTATAAGGATTCCTGTGAAGCCATAGAAGGATGTGAAACATTGTTTATTAGCGCAGATAAGTTTGAATCTTTATTAGAAAAAATTCCTTCTCTCAAAACTGCGTTAATCAAAAATATGAGTCATGAATTTGGAGTTATGGTCAATACCATTTCAGTCATTGCACAAAAATCCCTTAGAGTTAGATTTGCACTTCATTTACTCTTACTCAATGACCGTTTTGGCAACAATGGAATTAATCTTTCTAGAGAAGATTTTGCAAATGTTATTGGAGTTACAAGAGAAAGTTTAGGAAGGATAATTAAAGAGTTTAAAGAGGAAGGATTAATTGTAGTGAACAAGCGATTGATACGACTAAAAAATTCAAAAGTTATTTTTGAAATTTCTAAAAAACAATAAGCCATTACTAAGTATAAAAAAATATTATTTTGTAAATCAATATCAAATTTTAAAATTAAAAAAATATGCCAGATACATTTAAGGGATTACTTGAAGGAAATGTGATGTGGGTTAAAAACACCCTAAAACATGCTCCTACCTTTTTCGATAAGTTATCAGCGGGGCAATCACCTAAATTTTTATGGATTGGCTGCGCAGATAGTCGAGTTCCTGCAACGGAGATTACTAATGCCCTTCCGGGGTCTATTTTTGTGCAAAGAAACATTGCAAACATGGTCATTCATACCGACTCTAATTTATTGAGTGTTGTAAATTATGCAGTCAAGGTACTTAAAGTGAAGCATATCATAGTATGCGGACATTATGGTTGTGGTGGTGTAAAAGCAGCAATGTCTAATGAGAAATTTGGATTTTTAGACAACTGGTTGATGCACATTAAAGATGTTTATCGACTTCATGAAAAGGAATTGGATAGTATTACAAATGAAACGGAACGTTTTGATAGATTTGTTGAATTGAATGTGCAAGAGCAAGTCGAAAACTTGGCAAAAGTTTCTTTTGTACAAGAGGAATGGGATGACGGCGAATTTCCACACATTCACGGATGGGTATATAGTTTGAAAGATGGGTTAATCAAGGACTTAGACATCACGCTTAATTCAAAAAAAGACTTAGAAAAAGTTTATCAATATAATCAAGATATCTAAAAACGTAACAGATTTTAAAAATGGTCGATTTTTCATAAAAATGACCAAGTTTAACTCAGCATGAACTAGTAAATGGTAACAAGAGGTTGCTAAAAAATTAAGAAGCGAGAAAATCGCAAGATTTTTTCGCTTCAAGAAATATAATGCGCGCTGCCGCAGGCAGCGCGAGTGGGAGTTTGAGGGATAAAAGTGGGTTTGCAAAACCACTTTTATCCCTCAAACTCCTTTTGTTTTAAATAGGTAGTTATTTAAGGTCACCTACTTAGCGCAAAGAAAAAGACAATTTTTTGTTAAAAAAACATATTTATTTTGGTTCTTAAAATAAATGGAATAATTTTGATACTCATTAAAAATTAATGGATAAAAACACCAAAATATTAAAATATATATATTTAGGAATCTTCTGGATTTTCCTAATAAACACCGCTGGTAGCAGTTTCTGCTTTGGTGATTCCGTTTCTAATAATAAAATTGAAGAAGGAATATCCTCAGCAGATTTTAAGGACTTAAAAGTCGTTGCAACTGGCGCAGAACTTCCTTTCGGAAAACAACCCTACGAATCAGAAGAAAAAGAGGAGGAAGAAAAAGAGGAGGAAGAAAAAAAAGAAGAAAGCAAAAACAGTTCTTTTTTCAATTTAGTAAACAACGATTCCCCACCTTTACAAGAATTTATATCTTCCGAATATCAAGATTCTCATTTATCCACACCTCAAAAAAAGAGATACCTTCTCTTTCACAGCTTGAAGATTTTTTGTTAAAAATTTCCTTTTAATCAAGTCTAGTTTTAAATGCACAGATGTTAAGTGAAAAAGAATATCATCACTTAGGCTCTTTGGTTTGTCCTGTTTCCGTTTAAGAAACATCAGAAATAAGTTTGCCTATAAATGTGGCTGAACTTAATTTTTATGATGCCTTTAAACTGAAAAATGGTAAAAGGACACTCCTGTCTAAATTTTTGATGCTCTTCACAAATACAATACCTGTTGCTGCTTTTGTCTGCTGATATTTCTTTCAGTAAGATTCACTCAACTATTTGAACATAAAAATATTTCGATATGAATAAGGAACAGGAAGTTCTTTTCACGCCCAAAGATGGCTGGGAAGGCTTTAAAGAGAATTTTGCCAAAGACGCTACTTCTGGTTTTGTAGTCTTCTTATTGGCACTACCCTTGAGTTTGGGTATCGCTGGTGCTTCTGGATTCCCTCCAATCATGGGCGTAGTATCAGCTATTGTTGGTGGTTTATTAGGTACCTTTTTTACGGGTTCTCAATTAGCTATCAAAGGTCCTGCAGCTGGATTAATCGTCATTGTTGCTGGTGCGGTAACCGAATTTGGTGGTGGAGTCGAAGGATGGCGTTTGGCATTAGGGGTAATGGTGGTTGCAGGTTTATTACAAATCCTTTTTGGTCTTTTAAAATGGGGAAAATTCGTTGATATTTTTCCATTAGCTGCCGTTCATGGTATGTTGGCAGCGATTGGTCTGATTATTATTGCAAAGCAAGTTCCGGTACTGCTAAATGTAAATCCTGAGTTAATGGCAGGAAAAGGTCCAATCGCCTTACTTGCTGCCATTCCAGAATTTTTTGTCAATCTCGATTCACAAGTCAGTATTATTGGTGGCGTAAGTTTAGCGATTATGTTGGGCTGGGGTTTTATCAAACATCCTTTATTAAAACAAATCCCTCCTCCGTTATTGGTCTTGATTTTTGCAATTCCAGCAGGAATATATATGAACCTCAGCACAACACCTGACTATACCTTGGTAAAGGTGGGAAACTTGGTAGACCAGATAGGAATTAATGTAGATTTTGGTGGAATATCTCATGCAGGTATATTTATAAAATATGTCATCATGGTTGCTTTAGTGGGAAGCTTGGAGAGTTTGTTAACCGTAAAAGCGATTGACATGCTTGACCCTTGGAAAAGAAAGTCTGACCCAAATAAAGACATGATTGCCATTGGCATTACTAATACTTTTGCTGCGATTGTTGGTGGTTTTCCGATGATTTCAGAAGTAGCGAGAAGTTCTGCAAATGTTGCTAACGGTGGTCGTACTCGTTGGGCTAATTTCTTTCACGGAGCGTTCTTATTGATTTCAGCATTAGTGGCTTATCAAATATTGGAAATGATTCCGAATGCTGCCCTAGCTGCTATGTTAGTAGCGGTAGGTATTAAGTTGGCGCATCCAAAAGAATTTTTACATACTTATAAAATTGGTTCGGAACAATTAGCCATATTTGTTACTACTATTTTCTTTACGTTATTTGAAGATTTATTAATTGGTATTGCTGTGGGAATGGCACTTAAAGCAGTCATTCATGTTTTTAAAGGTGCACCTTTAAAATCACTATTCAAATCGAACATATCTGTTACAGAAAGTGGAAATGATATTATTTTAAAGTTAGGCGAGGCAGCAGTTTTTACCAACTATTTAGGTCTCAAAAATGCCTTGGATAAATTACCCGAAGGTAAAAATATCCGAATTGAAATTGGAGGAACCAAACTGATTGACCACTCCGTAATGGAAAATTTGCATCATTTTGAAGAAGATTATCACCGTACTGGGGGACATGTCGAGTTAATTGGATTAGAAAATTTCACTCCTGCTTCAGACCACCCGCTTGCAGCTCGTCGTAGCAATATTGGAAAGAGAAAACCACCTAATGTAATTCCATTATCAGAGAAAGAAGGGCACTTTGATGAGGCGTATGTTATGCACGAATTAAAGTATCATTTACCTGCTCAAGCAGCTTTGAAAGACTTCGTTCACCACAATTCCCTTCACTCCTTCCAAGATAAGGAATTTTTTAAGGCTATTTTCTCCGCTTCTAAAATATTTGGTATTCAGACTACTTTTAATATAAATGAATATCGCAAACTGCATCAGCAAGGAAGAATCAAAGAAGGCATTATTAACCGTGTTATCATTCAGCGAAAAGGAAAGGAAAACCTGATTGCCTTTAAGCAAAAAATGTTGAGTGGAAAATACGAACATCGCTACGAGCCTCGTGTCGGTCAATTGAGAGCCGAGTGGAAAAACGAATATCAGTTTAATATAGACGATAGAGTGCAGCCACTTTTATTTAGAATCATTGCGAGCTACTTAGACCAAGGAATTGCGTTGAAGCACTTCCCTTTTGAGTATACGGGACTACTTAATGCTATCCGAACCTTGGAGCAAAACAGCTTTGTGAGTTTTTTTAAATCAAAAAGAGCTAAGAAACTTCTATTTTCTGATGACCTAAGTTTGAAAAAATTATTGACCATTGTAGTGGGCAAAAAAGCCTATTTCGAGCAATATATTTTTGACCAACAATTTGGACATAAAGGTTGGAGCGGCATCATCAATGCCATAGAGGACAATCCAAAAACCTTATTATACCAAAAGGAAATTAATCTTCTAGATTTTATTATGCTCGAATTATTGTTAGAGATTGATGCCTTAGATACTAAATTTGGCATGAATTGGGAACCAATTGCAACGCAGGTAAACTTTTTACCTCAGCACTATTTGGCAGAGGTGAAAATGGATGAAATGGATGAAATGCTACAATTATGGCAAGAAGCTTTTGAATGGGATTATTATGATGAAGTGCTAAGTGGTGTCGAATATTTAGCTAAAACCAATAAAACCAATAAAACCAATAAAACCAATAAAACCAATAAAACCAATAAAATACCTAAACGCAGCAAAACCAGTTTTCAAGCCATGTTTTGTGTAGATGATAGAGAAGATTCTATCCGCCGACATATTGAATATGTTGACCGACATAGTGAGACTTTTGGCGCACCCGGTTTTTTTGGTGCAGGGATTTATTTTCAACCTTATGGAGGTAAGTTTTATGAAAAGAATTGTCCAGTTGCGATTACACCTAAGCACCTAATTAAAGAAATCGAAATTAGTCAGGAACGAGGACAGGAGATTTTTCATCACAAACATTCTCATACTTTTTTCAGAGGCTTTTTCTATTCCCTTTCGTTAGGTTTATTAGCAAGTGGGCGTATGCTACTGGATTTATTCCGTCCTCAAATGCGAGCAGATATTGCGAATGCATTTGCGCACATGGATGTAAATGGGAAACTTCTCATTGAATGTACGAATCCCAATCAGAAGGAGAATGGTTTACAAATAGGCTACATCATTCCAGAAATGGTGAATATAGTATCGTCCTTACTTAAAGGAATTGGCTTAACCGAAAATTTTGCAGATGTGGTTTATGTAGTGGCTCATGGTAGTAGTAGTGCCAACAATCCACACCACGGAGCGCATGATTGTGGTGCCTGTAGTGGGCGACCTGGCGCACCCAATGCGCGCGTATTCTCCTTTATGGCAAATCATCCTGAAGTAAGAAAAACGCTTAAAGTATTGGGATTGGAAATTCCAGAATCTACTCAGTTTTTGGCGGCTATGCACGATACCGCAAGCGATGAAATTGGGTATTATGACTTAGATACGTTGACTGCGGAAAATCTTCAAAAACACCGAGAATACGTTAAAGTAATCGAAGATGCCCTTGACCTGACAGCGAAAGAACGTGCCAGAAGATTTGCTTCCATTAATATCAATCAGGATATCAAAAAGATTAGAAAAGCAATTAAAGCCCGCTCAGTATCCTACTTCGAGCCGCGCCCAGAATTGGGACATGGGTCGAATGCGCTTTGCTATGTCGGTGGTCGAGAAAAAATGAAAGGTCTGTTTTTGGATAGAAGAGCCTTCCTGCAATCTTATGATTATCGAACAGACCCGAATGGCGATATTTTACAAAAAGTCATGGCTCCACTTCCTGCAGTATGTGGTGGAATAAATCTGGAGTACTATTTTTCCAGAATGGACAATGAAAAAATGGGGGCAGGAACAAAACTACCTCATAATGTTACAGGACTTATCGGAGTGACCAATAGTAGTGACGGGGATTTGAGACCAGGATTGCCTTGGCAAATGGTAGAAAATCACGACCCTGTTAGATTGCTAATGATGGTAGAGCATCATCCTGATATTGTATTAAAAGTAATCAAATCATCCTCAGAAATGTATGATTGGTTTGATTTAGGTTGGCTGCATTTGATAGCTGTTTCTCCTGAAGATGGAAATTTATATCAATTCCATCAAGGGAAATTTGAATTGTACAAACCATATTTAGCAGTAAAAAAAACCAAAAACATTTTAGAGGTTATTGATGCTGCACCAGAGATGGATACGAATCACATTTTGGATTCGACGAAAGAAAATATCCCTGTTCATGTTTATCAAAATAAAATATAATGAATCAGTTACTTCCAATATTATTATTTGCTCCTTTGGTGACACTACTCATTGGGTTTTGTTTTTCCAACAAACAGGAGCGGCCTATCTTTTGGTCAGCAGCGATAGGAGTCGGCATCAATTTTATTAGTCTTATCGTCATTACGGTATTGTGGTTTCAAGATGGTATGGGTGAGGTCTTTGTCAAAGGTCCCGTTTTGTATCATGCTAAAGAAACAGAGTTTGCTATCAGTCTATTTATGGATGGCTATTCGTTGACTTATATGCTGGTGGCTACTTTCTTGACGGGAGTAATCCTAATTTTTAGCAAATATTATATCCATCGAGAAAAAGGGTACAAACGATTCTTCAACAATTTCAAATTTTTCTATATCGGTTTAATGTTGGTTCTCTTAGCAGGGAATTTAGAAACCCTTTTTGTAGGGTGGGAAGTATTAGGAGTGACTTCCTTTTTCCTGATTGGCTTTTATCGAGAGCGGTATTTGCCTGTAAAGAATGCTTTGAAAGTGGTATCGCTTTATCGGGTAGCAGATGTTGCGTTGTTATTGTCGATTTGGATTTGTCATCATTATTTCGGGCATAGTGTTAATTTTTACGAAATTAATGGTTTGCACAATACGCAACCGCACATTTTAGCACAGGGATTTTATGAATTTTTTATTCCGTCCATGTTTTTGATAGCGGCGATGGTCAAATCTGCTCAATTTCCTTTTTCTTCTTGGTTGCCAAGAGCGATGGAAGGTCCGACGACTTCGAGTGCTATTTTTTATGGCTCCTTGTCTGTGCATATTGGCGTATTTTTATTAATCCGCACGTCTCCTTTTTGGGAAGAAAACTTAATTTTCCATTTTATAATTGGAGGAATTGGTTTGTTGACCGTCATCATGGCAACTGTAACAGCAAGAGTACAATCGACCATAAAAACACAGATTGCTTACTCATCTATTGCTCAAATCGGGTTGATGTTTATTGAAGTAGCACTGGGCTTGCATTGGTTGGCAGTTTTGCATTTTGCTTGCAATGCGATTTTAAGAAGTTACCAATTGTTGGTTTCGCCTTCTGTATTGAGTTACCGGATCCACGACCAGTTTTTTCATTTTACACCACCTGCTCGACAGCGGACAGATGGTGTTTGGAATAAACTAAAAATATCTTTTTATGTATTGGGTATCAAAGAGTTTAATCTGGATAGTTTTATGTTTCGATTTCTTTGGAATCCGCTAAAACGACTCGGCAGACTCTTTAATTTTATGGGGGATAGAAGCACTTTTGTTTTGGCATTACCTCCTTTTTTAATAGGTCTGTATGCAGTTTATCATCAAGATTTATTACCTGATGCGATGTTAAGTTACTTGCCTGAATTTTTTGCTGTTTTTAGCTTGATTTTTATTCTTAAAGCTTTTGTGGAAAGAAAATCTGCGTTGGCAGCTTGGGTATTAATTGTGGTCAATCAGTTGTACCAATCTTTAGCATTTGGGTTCAATGAAGAATTTGATTTTGGTCAAGTTCACATTTATTTAAGTGGTATTTTTATCTCCGCTTTCATAGGTATTTGGGTGATTAATAAGCTACGGAATAATCAAGAAGATGTATCCCTTAATAAATTTCATGGACATTCCTATGAGTATCCAAGAGTAGCCTTTTTATTTATCATTGCTTGTTTGGGATTAGCTGGATTTCCGATTACACCGACTTTTATCGGAGAAGATTTGATGTTAGGACATATCCATGAAAATCAATTTCCATTATTGTTATTAATCGTATTTAACCTGATTTTAGACGGTTTGGTGGTTTTTAGAATTTATTCTCGCTTATTCCTAGGACAACATAAAAAAGGGTATCACACCGTAGCGTATCGTTCTTCGTAAAGTTAAAATACGTGAAACGATTTTAAAATATTCTTTTATCATATTCAGCATGGCGGAGTAATTTCGGCTATTCCGCTAATGCTCTTTTTAGTTTCAAAAAATGAAAAAATATATTTTACTTAGCCTTGTTCTAAGTTATTTTAATATAGTAGATTTATCGGCACAAAAAAACAATCAGCTCAACTCTTGGTGGACTTATTCGGGCAATCATAAAGTTGCTCAGAAAATAAGTTTACACACTTTATACTCTTTCAGAAGAAGTAATTTTGTGGCGGATTGGCAACAGTCTCTGCTTCGGATTGGTATCAACTATCATTATTCAGATAAGCTTATTTTTACACCAGGTTACGATTGGGTGGTTATTTTTCCTTATGGTGAACAGCCCATTGGAAAGGAAACGACGGAACAGAGAATTTACGAGCAAATCGTTTTAAAAAACACGGTGGGTCGTTTAGGAATTGTGCATCGTTATCACTTGGAACAACGGTTTAGTAATAATACCGTTCAGCACAGGTTCCGATACCGCTTAACCACTAAAATTCCATTAGGCAAAAACGAAACCAACAAGCAACACCTTTTTTTATCTATATTTGATGAGGTATTTGTTAATTTAGGAGAGCAACCAACAGGTCATTATTTTGACCAAAATTGGTTTTATGTAGGCTTGGGTTATCCTTTTAAAAACGGACTGACGATTAAAATGGGGTATATGAACCAATATTTAGTGAAATTTGATAATAGGCATATTGAAAATAATCACACCCCGCAGTTTGCGCTTTCGTATGATTTGGATTTTCCTAAAAGAACGTAAGAGTGACTATTTTGAAAAATGGAGTTTATTACAGGATTAACCTGAATAACTACTTAGTAACGATAAAAAAATAACTCCGCCAACGACCAAGTATTTCTTTTGTCCTTATTTTCCACTTTTGAAATAGTCATTATGTAGAGATAATTCCTATTTAAAAAGTAAACATCTTTTGTCATTTCGACCGAAGTGGAGAAAAAGAACAAAATAAACGTTGTTAGTTGGTGGACTTATTATTTTACCGTTACTTAGTTCTAC
>JBLHWU010000216.1:0-10367 GCA_047629355.1 Saprospiraceae bacterium
TCTTTTAGAACGATAAATCACTATTCAAATTTGTATCTATCTGATTTCCAATAAAAGGGCTTTTAATTTTACCCTACTTTAATCGTACACTACCAAAAAATAAGGACATTAAATATAAAATATCGACGTTTATTTTGCTTCCAGAACCAATCAGTTTATTGATATGAATGCAAAAGGAGTCGATTGGTTGTTACGAATTGCCCCCCCATTATTATAACTTGGAAAGTGAAATAGAGAGGGCAATTCGGCTTATTCAAAAAAATTAGGGACGTTACTTCAAGCGACGCCCTTAATTCTACATTTTTAATTCTTCATTACAAAAGCCATCTAATCAAAATTGGAATCAACAACAAATCAGCAAACACAGCACTAAACAACGTTACACTAATCAACAATCCGATTGACACACTTGGCGGATGAACCGAAAAAAGCATAATTAAAAACCCGAAAAACAGAATAATTGTAGTTAAACAAATCGCTTTTCCTGTTTCTAGAAACGTAATTTTCAAAGCTTCATCAACACTCAATCCTTTGCGTTGGGAGAGTTTGAACTTACTTAAAAAGTGAATCGTATCATCGACCGCGATACCGAAAACAATGGCAAAAACGACAGAAATCCCAGCCTCCAATTCAATACCAATAAAACCCAACAATGCACCTGCCAAAAGCAAGGGCACTACATTCGGGACGAGGGAAATAATCAGCATTTTCCAATTTTGAAACAACAAAGCCATCAAAACGCAAACGATAAGAATCGCCATTGCCAAACCTTGTAGTAGACTGACCCGAATATATTCCGCATTTTTATCAATAATCAATCCCGTCCCCGTTCGTTTAAAACTCACAATCGAAGTATCCGTATTTTCCAAAAACCATTGATCCATATTTCTTCCAACTTCCTTGATATTCTCTGCGCCAAAATCCGTCATTCGCGATGTAATACGGGCTTTCGTTCCATCTTTACTCAGCAAAATGCCGCTGTTGAGTTGCGGAACCTTCTCTGCCATCCGCTTATATTGCTTGTATTTTTTCTCTGTTTTGGGCAACTCGTAAGCTTCGGGACGGTTGCTTTTATTCATCTGATTGATGCTTTTATAAACAGATGTAATCGAGTTGGTCGCGCGGATTTGAGGATAATTCTTCAAATATTTTTCGACCTTATCAATTTCTTTTAAAACCGCAAAATCATCTGCTTGATTTCCTTTTTTCGCCATCACCGCAATTTCCATAGGTCTAAAACCTGTAAACTTCTCTTCAAAATATTTAAAATCTTCCGTGATTTTTGCCCCAGTCGGCATATTCTGCATAATGGTATAATTGGTCGTAATCATCGAAATACCCCAAAAGGTCAAGCCTAAAACAACCATAAAAACGCTGAAAATTCGGCGCGGATGTTTCTTCGTAAATTCATAAAACCAAAGCATACTCTTGTCCCAAAAAAGCTGACTTTTACCAATTTTAATAATCTGCTCTTTTTTAAACATCGACAATATTGCCGTTGTCAAAAATAGCACTGTAATGTAGGCAATCAAAACGCCAATCGCCGAGTTGACGCCAAAATCTCGAATCGGGTAAATACGGCTAGTAAACAGTGAAGCAAAGCCAATCGCCGTCGTCAAGGAAGTCAGCAATGTCGCCATCCCAATCTCTCTTATCGTGACTTTTATCGCTGCGTGGCGAGTTGCCCCCTTCCGAAGTTCATCAATATATTTGGACATAATGTGAATGACATCCGATGTGCCGACGATAATCATCAGCACAGGATAAAGTGCCGACAGTGCATTCAATTCGCGCCCCGACCAGCCCATAAAACCCAGGAAGTAAAGCATCCCCAAGCCAATCGACACTGCCGCAATCATAATCCCGATAGGTTTCCTGAAAATCCAAAACATGATTAGAAATACTAAAATACTGGCTAAACCGGTCGTAATCATTATTTCCCGCCGCTGCATATCAACCATTTCTTCCTGAAAGTACGCGCGCCCGAGAATGGCGTGATTGTCAAAATTATAACTACCAATTAACTCATTTAAACTATTCATCAACTCTGACGCCTCGTCTAATTCAATAGTTTCCACCGTTTTTAAAAGGACAACAAAAGCCGTCGCATCTTCGGAAATCAGATTGCCCACAAAGCGTTCATCTTGTAGAATCCTTTCTTTATCCCGCTCATAGCGCGAAGGGTCATCCCGATGAATGGCAGGAATCGTCGTAATCGCAAATGGCGTCTTAATCGGATATTCAACTTGAGTCAGGGATTGACTGGAAATAACGTTGGGTAGGCTTCTGGTTTTGAGGGCAAAGTCGTGGAAATCGTTTAGAAAATTTTGTTCAAAAACGCCTGTTTCTTTTTCGATGGCAACGAGTAGAAAGTTATCGTCTGTCTCAAAATCCTCGACAAATTGCTTGAAAAATTCCAAATCGGGGTCCCCTTTCGGGAAAAACTGCTCAAAATCAAACGTAAAATTGAGGCGAAACAATCCCAGCAAACTCAAAATTGTCAGCACCGAAAACGTAGCAATTGAAAGATTGCGATAGCGTTTTTGCATTTTTTTAAAGATTTAAACTCTAGAAACAAAAATCACTGATTATAACAGTTTTTTTAGAAAGCAGTTTTAAAAAATAGGCGTTCCTTTGATTGATTTTGAATAAAAAATCCTTTCATTCTTACAAAGAGATTTTGAGGATTAAAAAAGATTTTGCAAAAGCCTTTTTTAACCCTCAAAACCTCACCCACGCTGCCGCAGGCAGCGCGAAATATTTCATTAGAACAAGAAAATCTAAAATTTTCTTTCCCTTATCCAGTAATTGAACTTCTCAACTACATTTTACTTTTCAAATACTCAGAAATTTTTTCAGCAGACCAATTCACACCCACAATCTGTCCTTTTTCATCTAATAAAAAAGTCGTCGGCACTTCTTTCACACCATAATCTTTCGCAATTGGCGAATCAAAAAATCTAAGGCTCGTTGCCAAATCCAAGGTATGATACGTCCACTCCAAACCGTATCCTTTCACTGCTTTCGGCCAGCGACGTTCGCTTTGTTCAACCGCGACACTCACGATTTCAAAACCATTGGCTTTTTTAAAAGATTGCCCATTAAAATCAGCGTGCAATTTTTTCAATTTTGGAATCTGCCCAATACACGGGCCACACCAACTTCCCCAAAAATCAACCAAGACATAATTCCCTTTTAAATCAGCCAATTGAAATTCCATGCCCCGCAAATTTTTACCAGAAAAATTAGGAGCTGCTTGTCCATCGTCATAATTCGGTTGCATATACAATGGCTTCCCGATAAAAAATACGACTACAAAAATGATAAGTGCAAGGATGATTTTAGAATTAGTAGATTTCATATTTTGAGTTTAGTTGTTTGTAACGGTGACTGAAGCCGTCGCTACAGTTAGAAATGCGAAATAAATAAAGTTAGATTCTTGAGAGAGAGGTTTTGTTCTCCCTTTTTGCTTTGAAAGTGCGATTTATGTTGAGATAATGAGCATTTTTAAAGTGAAAAATGAGGGCAAAATATCCGCTCAAGAGTCTGAGTTTATTTATTTCGCATTCCTTAGATACGCTTTCCAAAAGGAAAAGTTCTATTAATTTTTAAGTAAGGTCTGTTACAGGACAACGCAAACCCATACATCTGCTATTTTTTACGCCGTCTCCACCAAATTAAAAATACGATTCCAACCACTAAGCCAACCAACCAAGGCGTCACTTTCCGCTTTATATCCCGCCAAAAAGTATTTTCCACTTCTTTCACTACTTCATAGTCTTCAGGCATTTCTAAGACCTTATATTTTTTGACATAATTTTCGTAATCAGTCATCATATTTTTAAATAAACTCGACTGAGTCAGTGCTAAATCATTCACTTCACCCGGGTCATTTGCAATATTAAACAATCGCCAAATACCGTCTCCATAAGGTTTCCCACTACGCACCAATTTGTTCTCTCCTTTAAATAATGCCGCTTGTCCCGCCGCTTCCATGCCGATAGGTTCGTCATTTCGATAAATATTTTCTTTTTCATTTAGAATAACAGGCAGCAAACTCCGTCCTGTTGCATCCGTCGCCATTGGTGCTTGCACAATTTCTAAAACAGTCGGAACAACATCTGTGATATACGAAAATGCTTTTTTCTTCTGCCCTACTGGCAAGTTTGCTCCCGAAATAATCATCGGCACCCGCAGCCCACCTTCGCCCGCATAAAACTTAAAATAAGCACTTGGTCCCGCAGCCGCACTCGCAAATTCAGGTCCGATAAATGCAAACGACCCTTTCTCTCCCAAGGTTTCATAATCAATATTGTAACCACCGAGCGTTTTCATCCATAAGCTCATACCTTTAACTAATAACGGCGTAGATGCCTCGGGACCATTGTCGGAAGTGACAATAAAAACAGTATTTTCTAATTTTCCGTTCTTTTGCAAATACGCCAAGTAACGACCAATATGAAAATCCATCGCTTCCAACATTCCAGCGTTCACCGCCATATTTTTCGACGCCATTTTTTTAGCATCCGCAGACAAACTTTCCCATTTATCCAAGACTGGAAGCATCTCGCCCAATTTTGCAGTTGCAGGAATCAAGTCCAACATCTTTGCTCGTTCAAAACGTTGCGTTTTCAAGTCTCCCCAACCTTTATCATAAACACCAAGATATTTTTCAATAAATTCTTTGGGTGCTTGAATTGGAAGATGAATTGCTTGAAAAGCCAAATACGCAAAAAACGGCTTGTCTTTCTCCGTCTCTTCCTCCATAAAATTCATCATACGGTCAACTAAAAATTTGGAAGAATAAAAATCTTCTGGCAAATCAACAAGCTTTCCATCTGCATACCAAGGGGGTTTCCTTTGGATAGGCAAATAAGGTTTATGTTCAAAATTATCCGCTCCCGACGCATTTAATATATAAGTACGATCAAAACCACGTTTGCTTGGCAGCGTATTCGGCGTATGCCCCAAGTGCCACTTCCCAGTCATATAAGTATTATAGCCAATTGATTTCAAACGAGTCGCCAACGTCTTTACTTTATCATTCAAAATGCCTTCGTAGCCTGGTCTGTTTTTATACTCCTGCGGTAAAAAAAGTGGTAAATTCGGCACACCTGTTAAATGGTTATCAACCCCTGTCAACAGCATCGCTCGCGAAGGTGCACACATTGGAGAAGCATGGTAATTGGTAAACATCGTTCCGCGAGTCGCCAATCTATCAATATTGGGCGTAGCCGCCTCACCACCGTAAACACCAAAATCCATTAAGGCAACATCATCGGCAAGAATCAGGACAATGTTTGGGCGTTGATAGGTGGAATCTTCTTGTGCTAAAATGTTTAAAAATAATAAAAGACATCCAATTAGGCTGATAAGTTTTTGCATTAGGTACGTTTTGTTTTAAAAGTGAATTTCAAATGTAAGGCATACTTGTTGAAAAAATAGTTTTTTGTTTTGAAAACTAATGATTTATTGAAATTAATAGTAAAACATTCATTTATTGAAATATTTATTTTATCAAAAAAAGTATTAAAAACCTTTAAATAACCTATTTGCGAATTATTTTTTGTGTTAAAAATAACATTAATTAAAACTTTTTTATTAAAAAACTTGCACTTATCAAACAAATACTGCATTTTTGCAATGAATAAAAATTAAAGATGTCATGGAACTACAAATTTTAGTAAGCAAAAAAGGAACAAAAGTTGTCACTGCCACTAATTTACACTTGGCTTTAGAACTTCCAAAGTTGCAATATGCAACGAACGCGAAAAAATGGTTGAATGATGTTTACGAGTTTCGAGACGGCATTCGCAAACCACAAGGCATGAAAGATTTTGCGAAAAAAGTAATGAAAGGAGAATCGGTAATTGAAAATTATTATATCTCTATAGAGTTGGCGAAAATGATCACACTAAACTCGAAGAGTAAGAAAAAGCAGAAGTACGCGAAATGGTTATTGTCCTTGGAGGATAAAGTCGAAAATGCAGAATTGTTAACCAAAGATCAAGTCGTCGCGGTGATGGAATTGGCGAAAGTAATGGGCATGGTTTCCGTACAAACTGCGGCAGAACAAAAACATTTAGAGATGTACGAATCGCGCAATGCTGGGCAATCGAACAATTGGTGGCCATTTCGCGCAAGCATCACGGGCTACAATGCTAAATCTTTGCGTGAGCGATTGAAAAAAGTGGGTAAAAACGCGAAAGGTAAAACACAACGTCAAATGTTGATGCACGTCGATAAGTATGAAATGATACGTACTTCTGTAATTGACCTATTTATGTCAATGGGCAAATCAGAACGATACGCACGAAATTTGGGTGACTTGGCAAAGATTTTTGCAGGAGAATTGAATGTCGAAATTTTCGATGACCGCAAAGCTGCTTCTTGTTTTTTACCGAATGTCAATTTGGAATTAGCAAATGAAGTAAAAGACATGCAAATGGGCGGAACACTACAAATCTGGGAATCATAATTGTACATTTCAATATACGAAATTCCTGAGCCTTGGAATTTTAAGAATGGGGATTGATGTGGAAACACGCAATCCCTGTTTTTTTTGCCCCAAGCAGTCGATTCTGCCCACTTCTTAAGTTGTGCGAAGTCATTCATGTGAGTGTATTATAAATGAGGAAAATTATAATATGCTTGACTTTATGAAGCTCGACCGCGCGGGTAGCAGTTTGAGGATTCCCCTAATTTGCAACACGCTCCATTCATTTAATACAATTTTTTGCTTAAATTTTAACCAACGAGAAGGGCGGAACCCACCTCGTTGGAACGTTCACCTGTTAATCATATATCAATTTTGTTAATCAGTTGTTAAGTTATTTTCATAAGTAAATAGAACGCCCTACTTTGCACATCATAGGGCAATTTTATTAAATTGCACGTTCAGAATCATTCATTTTTCAAATCCAATATGCAAAACAGCACCATCATTCGGGTCGTTATTTTCGGTATGATAGCCATCATGGGTATCATAGGAATTCAAGTACATCTGTTAATGGAAAATTGGGATGAAAAAGAGCAGCAATTTCATGAAAAAGCCGTTATTGCCCTCAGTAATGTTGCCCAAACTTTTGAAAAAATGGGTAGCCCCTTGCCTGCTTATGATTTTGTCAAACGTGTTTCCAGTAATTATTATGTCGTTAATATCAATGGTGAAATTGATCCGAATAGTCTTGACCATTTTCTGCGAAAAGAGCTAGAGTCTGTGCAAGAAGCTTTTGAATATCGCATTTATGATTGTGAAACGGAGGAGATGGTTTTCGGGAATTACATTGGCTATACGCTAGACTCTAAAATTGATACCACAGCAATGGAAAAAGAACCATTGCCAGTTCTGGACGGGTTGAATTACTTTTTCGGCGTTCGTTTTCCTAATCGGAAAAGTGAAATCATAAGTAGTATGCGCTTGACTATCGTTTTTGCGGCGATTTTACTGACGACGATGTTATTTTTTATTTATACAATTTATGTAATTTTAATGCAAAAGCGATTATCGGAAATGCAGAAAGATTTCATCGATAATATGACCCATGAATTTAAGACGCCCATTTCTACGATAAAAATTTCGTCAGATGTATTTTTGAATAATGAAAAAATTCAGCAAGACAAAAGGCTTTTTCAATATGCGACGATTATTAAAGAGCAAAATCAGCGTTTGAATAATCAGGTGGAGAAGGTATTGCAATTGGCGCGAATTGAACGAGGAAATTTCAAATTGAACAAAGAAGAAGTAAATCTGCACAATATTTTGGTGCAAATCATGCAAAGTGCAGAAATGAAAGTTAGTCAGCAAAACGGACAACTGACGACGGACTTGTCAGCTCAAAACGTTACTTTCTCAGCGGATAAATTTCACTTGACGAATATCATCTACAATATTCTTGACAATGCGACGAAATATTGCAAGGATGCACCACAGATTAAAATTCAAACGAAAGATGTTTCACGGAGCATTTGTTTGAAGATAACGGATAAAGGCATTGGTATTCCAAAGGAGTATTTGCCTAAAATTTTCAATAAATTTTATCGTGTCCCGACGGGTAATGTACACAATGTAAAGGGCTTTGGTTTGGGACTTTTTTATATCAAAAATATTTGTGAAGCACATGGATGGAAACTACATTTGCAGAGTGAAGAAGGTGTGGGAACCGAGGTTTCGATTTTGTTTAGAGCATAATTATTCGGCACTACAGGACTGTTTACTTCAGTCCACATTTAATTGTCAATACATTGTGGACGGAAGTTCACTGTCCCTATAGACCAAAAGAAGGTTCTCCAAAATTTAATTTTTAAAAAATCAGTTTTATGAAAGCACACCTATTATATGTAGAGGATGACGAAAGTCTTAGTTTCGTAACGCGCGACAATCTGGAATTGCAAGGTTATCAAATTACGCATTGTATGAACGGAAACGAGGCGTTGGAGACCTTGAAGAGTGCCGACTATAAATTCGATTTGTGCATTTTAGATGTAATGTTGCCGTATGTGGACGGGTTTACGATTGCGCGAGAAATTCGGAAATACAATACGGAAGTACCAATTATCTTTTTGACGGCAAAGTCCTTGAAAGAGGATAAAATTCACGGGCTGAAGCTCGGCGCAGATGATTATATCACTAAGCCATTTAGTATTGAAGAATTAATTTTAAAAATTGAGGTTTTTCTTCGTCGCAGTAAAATTATTATGCCTGTTTCTCCGACGATTTTCCGCATTGGTGATTTTGAATTTGATTATAAAAACTTGTCTTTATCAGGGACTGAATTTCAAAAAACGCTGACGCAAAAGGAGGCAGATTTACTGAAATTTTTCATAGAAAATAAAAATGTGGTATTGAAGCGGTCAGAGATTTTAGAAAAACTGTGGGGCGAAGATGATTATTTTTTAGGTAGGAGTTTGGATGTTTTTATCTCTCGTTTACGTAAGTATTTAAAAACGGATGCTACTTTGAAAATTGAAAATATTCACGGCGTTGGCTTCCGTTTTTTAGGATAAAAAAAACGATTTAATAAGTTGGAAAGTCCAAATAAACATTCGTATTTTTACCGCATGGCAAGAATTCTCGGTATAGATTATGGTACAAAACGGACAGGAATGTCAGCGACAGACCCGTTGCAAATCATCGTTTCTGGAGTCGATACGATTCCAACAGCGGATTTTTTTAATTATTTGAAAACCTATTTGAAAACGGAGGAAGTCGAAAAGATTGTTATCGGCGAACCACTTTATCCAGATGGAAATCCTGCTCAAATACATCATCTAGTCGTTGGTTTTTCTCGAAAGTTGCAAAAAGAATATCCTGAAATTGAAGTCGTTTTACACGACGAAAGATTTACATCGGAGGCTGCCAAAGCAGTTATTTTTAATAGCGGCGCGAAGCAAAAAAAGCGACGAGACAAGGGTTTGATTGATAAAATTAGTGCAGTATTGATTTTGCAAGATTATTTGGGGCATATTTAGACCTTGTTTAAAAATGAAAGTGAATTTCAAAAAATATCAATTCGTTTTTTTATTGTTAATTACGGTTAACACAACTAGCTTATGGGCACAATCAGCTGCTGAATTGTACGAACAACAGTCACTTTCTACCCACGAGATTGATAAAGAAAATTGGCACAAGCACACTAAAGAAATTGACTATGACCAAAGTGCAGCCGAAAAAGCAGCTCAAGCGAAAGCGAAAAAACGCCGTCAAAAAAGCAGTGGTGATAATCCAGAAAATGAACAAGGATTTTTCAGTGGCCCAACCAATTTTGAAACAATTTTTGGACCTATCTTCAAAGTTTTGATGATTGTAATTGGGGTAGCGTTGTTGGTGTTTTTGATTATGAAGTTGATGAATGCAGAGCAACTCTTTAGTCCAAAAAACAAAAAAATACGTGGCACAGGAACGAAGATTAACTTAGAAGATATTGAAGAGAATCTCCACGAATCAGATTTGGAAGGTTTTATTCGGCAAGCATTAGCAGATAACAATTATGCCTTGGCAGTGCGCCTTTATTATTTGGCGATTTTAAAAGAGTTGTCCTTATCGAATCAAATTAAATGGAAGCGCGATAAAACCAATCGCGAGTATTTGCACGAAATGAGTGGACAAAAATTGTCCATAAAATTTAGAGAAACTACTTTAATTTTTGAAAGAGTTTGGTATGGTACGGGAGAATTAACCGCACTAGTTTTTCAGGAATTAGAGCCTAAATTTAAAACCGTTTTAAAAGAAGCGACTGCCTAAGTAATTTCCGGTCTGACTTCTATCCTCTATCTTTTTAATTCAATAAATCTATCGGACGAATCGTATCATCTTTCGCAGGATAAGCGGTCGGGTAATCTTTTTTCAAAACATACAACATTCGCGT
>JBLHWU010000217.1:0-10337 GCA_047629355.1 Saprospiraceae bacterium
TGCTTGTCCTTTTCCCTTTAAAAAAACACAAAAAATAGTTCCGTAACGAAGGCTATGCAACGATTTTTTGAATTCTTTAAAAGAAAAAATTACGGCGCATTATGGTCCAACTTATTAAATCGTTTTTCCTTACTACAAAAAATTAAACCTTCGTTGCTTTAAGCAGCGAAGGTTTTCTGTTTTAAAATCTTTGTTTGTATCTTTTTAATGGTTCGAGGTAACGTTTACTAAACCTCAAAGGTTTAATAAACGTGCAGTAGCCTACCACGCTTTATTAAAATGATACCTTCGTTTTTTTATTTTTTAAAAAATCTCCCCTTCAGGCAGCAAAACTCAAACTCTTCGTATCTCTTCTATATACTAATCTGTTTAAGCTGAAAATATTTCCAAATTACGGATAAAAGAACCTCAAAAGCCGCATTTTTGCAGTTCCATCCGTAGGAAAAATGAGGAATGATGGATCTCCTGATGAAAAAAACCATCATTTATCGTTATATAAAGTCCAAATTCGATACAAAATTAAAAATCAAAATTTATGAAAGTCTGCCAACTCCTTTTCTCGCTTTTAATCCTACTTGGATACGCTCAAAATAGCCAGGCACAATGTACGTTCGACGTTTTTGTGGATACCCAAGGAGTATCCTGTGACGTTGCCTGTGTGGATGTATTTATTAATGTGCAAGGTGGTCAAGGACCTTACCTATATGAATTTCAAGGGATGACGACGACTCAAGCTGTTATTACTGTCTGTGAATTTGGTACTTTTACCATCACAGTGACAGATGCCAATGGGGATGTATGTGTTACTGACTTTGAGGTCTTTGGTTTTGATGAGCCAACGGTATTTATTGATGGTCCAGATTGTTTGGTTTCAGGCAATACCTCTGTTTTAGCAGCGATAGTGAATGGTGGTGTGCCTCCTTATGCTTTTCAGTGGAGTACTGGTGAAACCAATCAGGAGGTTGCTATTTTTGAGGCAGGGACTTACTGTGTCACTATCTTTGATAGCAATGGTTGTATCACAGACGCCTGTTACGAAGCAGAAATAGGCGGTTTTATTCCAGAAATTGAAGTCGTTTCCGGCGCGGTTTGTTTCAACCCTGATACGCTTTCTACCGCTTGTCAAAAAGTTTGTACCAATACCGTTGTTACTTATCAAGTGACCAATGCCAATGGCGCGGAGGTGGAATGGACGATTAATGGCGCGGTTGATTTTGAAGTAAATGATGACCAAGTGACGGTGACTTGGGGCGAAGCGGGCTTTGGAGAAGTGACGGCGACGGTTGGAGAACCTGGTGACCCGACAACCAATCCTTTGAGCGTTTACTGTGGACAATATGCCGAAACTAATCCTGATATTTCAACTGGAGCTGGCTATGTTTATTTTGAAGGAGGAACTGGACCTTACACTTACTCGATTGATGGTGTAACACTTCAAACAGTAGTAGCTGGCGGATTGTATATTTTTGAAGACTTATTGATTGGTAACTATGTTGTAACCGTCACAGATGGTTCAGGAGAAACTTTTACTTGTTCTTTTTTCATCAATGAAGGTGGCTGTTTCGTGAGTGCTTATGCTTCAATTACACCAAGTGTGCCAAATGCTTGTACGGGCGCAGTTGATTTAACGGTAGTTGGTAGTAGCCCATTTTACGAAACGCTGTGGTATGGTCCAAACGGAAATATTTTTACTGGGGAAGACCTTATGGATGTTTGTTGCGGCGACACTTATAATGTAGAGATTACTTGGGGACAAAATTGTACAGATTCCCTTGAAGTCAATATCCCTTGTGGATTTCCTCAAACTTGCGGCGGTGAAACAACCCTTTGCGTAGAAATTTTAGAAAATCCTATCTCTCAATTTACAACCAATCCTGCGGCAAGTGCTGGTGTGGTTGACATTTGTAAAGGACAGCCTATTGAATTTTTCAATATCAGTGTCGGCGGAAGCACGTACATCTGGGATTTTGATGATTTTACCAATTCTGTTTTGGAAAATCCAATTCATACCTATCCGCAAGCAGGAAGCTACGAGGTCAGTTTGATTGCTCGAAATGATTGCTTTTGTGCAGATACTTCGACGATTATTGTCAATGTTTCTGATTTAGAAATTCCAGAAATCGAGTGTGTCGGTACGGTTTGTAAAGGGGAAACGGTGACTTATGAAACAGTTGCAGGTTGTGGCGGTTACAGCTGGACAGTTACAGGCGATGCGACGATTATTGAAGGTGGAACGCCATCTGATAATTACATTACAGTTGAATGGAATCAAGGCCCAGAAGGTATAATTGAACTGACTGTTATGAATTGTAATCCTGCACTTTGTGATGCGACAGCAGTTGCGGTTATTCCAATTCTTACCGATGATGTATCGTTGATTGACGGGCCAGATAAAGTTTGTCCAAATGATATTGTCAACTATGCAATTACTGATTTTGGTGGAACAGAATTCACTTGGTCGGTTTCTGGTGGAAATATTTTAGAAGGACAAGGTACGAATCAAATTACAGTAGAATGGACGGGTTCGCCTTTGCAAAATCCGCATTCAGTGACCATTAATTATGAAAATTGCTTCCTTAACTGTGGCGGTTCTGACCAAATGAATGTCAATATTCGTTCTGAGTTTTACCTTGCTGGTCCAATTGAAGTTTGTCAAAATCAATCCGCAGATTATAATGCAATCGACGCAGGCATGGTGATTGGAACGAATGTGAATTGGATATTATTAGATGGTAGTGGCGTGAGTATTCAAACAGCAGGACCGAGTAGTTCGACCAGTTTTACTTTCAACGTGCCTGTTGGAAATTATACCCTGCAAGCTGTCCCTCAAAATCTATCTGGTTCATGTAATACCATTTATGAAATTTCAATTATAGTCAATGCTTTACCACCGTTGCCAACCGCAGTTAATGGTATAGATTTGATTTGCCCAGGCACGGCTTATACTTATAATGCAGATGGTTTGCCCGTGCATGAATTCCATTGGTTTATTAATAATGGTGGTGTGATGACGGAAGATTTTGGTGACCAATTGAATGTCATTTGGGGCGCAAGTCCACCGTATGAATTACAGCTTTCGCAAATCGCAGTATCAGGTTTGCAATGTGAATCTCAAACAATTGTCTTTTCCGCAACGGCTATTTCAGGCTTTATCCTTTCGGGAACGGAACAAATTTGCCGCGAACAAAGCGGTTTATACAATGCCGATGCTTTTGAAAATATAGACTACGCATGGACAGTCACTCCCGAAGATGCTGGAACAATTATCGACGGCGAAGGCACAGCGAATGTTGAAATTTTCTGGCACAGCGCAGGAAATCACACGATTACTTTAGATGTTTGTGGTATGACGGAAACGTTGGCAGTAACCATTTTTGACTTACCAGAACCAACTGCTGTTTTTCCTGCTTTGCTTTGCCCATTTGAAGAAGGATTCGTTTCAACTACTGTTTTATATGATGCGTATGAATGGCGTGACGAGTTTGGCGGTGTAGTTTCAATAGACCCAAATCCGGGCTTGATTCCAGGTTATTACGAAGTTGTTGTCACTGACGCAAATGGCTGTACGGGCAACGATATTTTTAAAATTGAAGGCTTACCACAACCAAATGTTTCAATCTCATCGCCAGATATTTTAGGTCTCTGCCTTCCAAGCACAATTACATTATATGCGATTGAAATCACAGGTGGCTACGATTATCAATGGTATCAAGATGGCGTAGCTACTGGAACAAATGCTTCCACTTTGGACATTTCTGACCCGGGCGGTTATTACACCATTGTTACTGACCAAAATGGCTGTACGGCACAATCGAATACCTTGAATTTCATCGACTGTGCAACGGCAGGTGGAGTATGTGTTGGTGGCGTCTGTGTCGGCGGTGATGGTGGTGGTGGTGGAAATCCTGGACCTGGCTGTACTCCTGCGGGCGTGGTAGATTTTACTTTTAATACAACTGGGGAATGCAACGTTATTGAATTTCAAAATACCTCTATCAATTACCTGCCAGGTAGTGAAAATTGGAGTTTCCAAGATTTTGATAGTGGCGCAGCAAATAGTTCTAGTGTGATGAATCCGGCGCATTTGTTTTCAAAACCGGGCTTCTTTAGAGTGCGTTTGAGTGTTACTTTATTAGACGCAGCAGGTATGCCTTGTGGGACTTGGTGGACAGTAAAACCAGTGATGGTTCCTGCCGCAGCGGACTTTTTGACTGACCAAGGTTGCGTCGGTTCGCCAGTTCAATTCAATGACCACTCCGCATTTTTACCTGCTGAAATTACAGAAATCACAGGATGGTCATGGGATTTCGGAGACCCTGCCAGTGGCGCAGCGAATACTTCAACTGACCAGAATCCAACGCATACTTACGCAGATGAAGTATTTTATACGGTAACTTTGACGATTACGACCACA
The DNA here is from genome assembly GCA_047629355.1 of Saprospiraceae bacterium. Classification (GTDB taxonomy): domain Bacteria; phylum Bacteroidota; class Bacteroidia; order Chitinophagales; family Saprospiraceae; genus CAYUNA01. Next base: position 4,415 of record JBLHWU010000217.1, read on the forward strand.
GAAGGTTGTACTTCAACCGTTCAAAAACAAGTAAGCGTCAATCAAGCACCAGAAATCACGTTCTTGCCACCAGTAATTAATTGTCAAAATACGAGCCTCGAATTTGTATTAGATTATCCAGCTGGCAACAATATCGTGGATGTTATTTGGGATTTTGGTGATGCTGCGAGTGGCGATGCCAATAGCAGTATTCAAGAAACTACTTACCACGCTTACGAAACGCCAGGTGATTACGATGTAGTGGCAACAGCAACGAATATTTACGATTGTACCGCGACTTATACGACAGTTGTAACGGTGGAGCCAAATACCTTAATGGGAACAATTGACCCACCTGCACCATCGCCAATTTGTGAGGGTGACGACATGGACTTGACGGCTTCTCCGGGCGGTAGTTTCTGGAATTGGTCAACGGGTGAAAATTCAGAAACCATCAACGTTTCAGCAGAAGGCGTGTACTCGGTGACGGTGACAAATGAGGATGGCTGTACTTATTCGCCAGCTCCTGTTTTAGTAGAAATTATCCCTGCGCCAATTGGTACAATCCAAGCCATAGAATACAATGAATATGAACAACCAACGGGCTATTTTGACAGTGGCTATACGGTTTGTGAAGGCGAGGATGTTTATTTGTTTACACAAACGAGCGCAGATTACACTTTCAATTGGTCAACAGGTGACCCGACACAAGAAATCTCGTTTACTGATGATAAAGGTAATTTGCTACCCGCAGGTTCGCATGACTTTTCAGTAACAATTACCAATACAACGACTGGCTGTAGCTCTGTTGCTGGACCGTTTGAAGTCGTCATTAATCCGACGCCGAATAACGTTACCATTTCATCGACTCCAGGTGGTCCACTTTGCGACGGCGCATCGGCTACTTTGAACGTTGACAATCCAGATGCTAACTTGACTTATGTTTGGAATACAGGCGAACAAGGCACGAGTATTCTGGCATTTGCAGCGGGTGAATATTTCGTAAGAGCAATTAATAGCTTTGGCTGTGAAGGCGAGAGTAACCGTATTTCGATTGAAAACGCACCAAACATCAACAGCGTGCCAAGCGGTTGTCACTTCTCTTGCTTGCCAGACACGATTTGTTTGCCAAATATTCCAAATATCGCTGCTTATCAATGGTTTATGGATGGCGTTGCGATTCCAGCACCAGAAGGAACAGTAGCAGATTTAATCATCAACCAAAACGGTTCTTACACCGTGGAATTGATAGACGTATTCGGCTGTACCGCGACTTCTGACCCTGTGGTGATGACTTTAGTACCGGGCTTTGGAAATATTTTAGGGGAAGTTTGGTTTGATGTGAATGAAAGTGGCTCGATTGACGCGGGTGATACTTTGGTGAGCAATATGGAACTTATTTTAATCGACAACGGGATGTTCTTGGATACGGCAGTTACGAATGGAAGTGGTTTTTACGGCTTTGCCAATCAGGTATCGAGCAATAATTATACGTTATTGTTCAATACTAATAATTTGCCGCCAACTTGGAATGTTTACCAAGCAAGTCAAAGTGCTTCTTTGAATGGTTGTGATGATGAAATAATTGTTGATTTCTTACTCTTCGATAATTGCGTTTCGCCACCAACCGCTTTGACTGTTGAAACTTGCGCAGGCGAACAAGTCGAGTACGACGGTATCCTATTAAACGGAGGCGATGTCCAAGACTTTACGTTACAAAATCAATACCAATGCGACTCTATCGTAACAGTGACGGTCGATGAATTGCCAACGTATGCAGACAATGTGAATTTAAAAGCTTGTCAAGGTTTGATGATTGAATACGATGGCGTGATGTTGAATCCAGGTGATATGCAAGATTTTGATTATCAAACCTTTACGGGCTGTGATTCTACGATTACAGTGACAGTTGAGGAAGTTGTGCCATCGTTTAGTCAAGTGGATTTGGAAGTTTGTAAAGATGAAACAGTATCGTTTATGAATTTAGATTTTGCTGCTGGGACAAGCCAAGATTTCGTTTTCGCGGACCAATACGGCTGTGATTCAACGATAACGCTCGTAGTTGATGCTTACCCAGAATTGACCTTCGATTTGACTGCTGAAAAAATTTGCTTCAACGCAATTGACGGCGCAATTGAAGTCATTGATATTCAAGGTGGCGCAACCGGTTTAGAATACTCAATTGATGGTTTAAATTATCAAGCAACAGTTTTATTTGAAAACTTGCAAGCAGGGGTTTATGACGTTTATGTGCGAGACGACAATGGTTGTATTTATGAAAATGCCATCGAAATGCCAACGATTCCTGCGCTCAATATTTCGGTAGAAACGGGCATCATTGATTGTGCAGACGACGGCGTAGAATTGAAACCAATCGTCACCAATGCCAATCCTGCGGAAGTGACTTGGGAATGGTCTGATGGCAGCACGGAACCGACGCTTTTCGCAAAAGAAGCAGGCGTTTATTCTTATGCAGTCACCAATAATTGTCAAACGGAAACGGGGCAAGTAGAAGTGAAATGGGCACAAGATGGACGCACGCAGTTCTTCTTTATGCCGAATGTCTTCTCGCCAAATAATGACGGTGCCAATGATGATTTCTCTGCATATTTAGAGCAAAATGTGGAAGTGCAGAAATACACGATGAAAATCTTCGACCGCTGGGGTACGATGATGTTTGAAACGGATAATCATCTCAATAAATGGGATGGTAATTTTGGCGGAAAATTAGCTGGAACAGGCGTTTATGTAGTCTATGTAGATGCGATATTTATAGCTTGTGGACGGGAAATTCGGGAGCAATTGGAAGGCGATGTTACGCTGCTTCGATAATTAAAAATGTAGCATTAAAAATGGCTTGCACTTGGGAGAGTGGGAGCCATTTTTTTTGACAAGAAATTAGTGTTTGTGAATACGTTTTCAAATATTAGCTCCAGAGCGGCGGCTCTCTTGGTAACAGGGCTATGATTCTTGTATAAAGCTAAATCGTAGCGGCTGCCGCCTGTGCTTTCTTAAAAATTAAGAATGGCCTGAACTTGGGAGAGTGGGAGCCATTTTTTTATAAATACTGATTCTTTGAAAAAACCTATGAAATAAGTGTTTTCCAATAAAGCAAAAAAAGGGAGCAAAACCTAAGTCTTGCTCCCTTGTCATCATTGAATAAATCAATAATTAAGCTGCCATTGCTGCTTCAATCTTCGCTGCCAAAGCCGCTTTCGTCGTCGTACCTACGTGCTTATCTACAACTTCTCCATTTTTCAAAATCAAGATAGTTGGAATGCTACGCACACCATACTTCATAGATGTTTCAGGATTGTGGTCAACGTTTACTTTACCGATAGTTGCTTTACCATCGTATTCCGTTGCCAATTCTTCGATAATTGGAGTAATCATGCGACAAGGTCCACACCATTCTGCCCAAAAATCTACGACTGATACGCCGTTATTATCTAATGCGTTTTCTTTAAAGTTTGCATCTGTGAATTCAAAAGCCATTTCTTTCTGAATTTTAGTTAAGTAATAAATTGTTAGCAATTACGCTATTTCTATACTCTAAGACACCTAAAGTGCCTTAAAGTTACAAAGATAGTGCAATTTTTTAGAATCAATTGTCTGCTTTTGACAATGAGAGAGATTTATAAGTACCCTACTTACAATTGAGAAATGCTTTTTTGGAATAAAAGTTCAAACATCTATTGTTAAAGATTTCTTATTATCTCGATTTCCTATTCCTTCAATTCAAAAATAACCACTCCATTCTCTTCCATAGAATCAGGTGGGCGTTTATAGTTATAATAAACCAATTGTCCCCTTGGAATGCCTTTTTGTAATAAATATTTGAAACACAAAAAAACTCTTTTTCCTGCAATGCCTTGATTAATTACACCATTTTTATCAATTTCTGCATAAGTACTAATGTGCAAAATACGGTTAGGGTATTGAGGTAAAATCTTCGCTATTGCTGTCAGAATGCTGTATGCCTCACTATCAAATTGGTTAGAATTTTCTGGAAAGTGAATATTTTCAATATCTGTCAAAGTAGGAGAGGTTGCTTTCAAAATAACTTCTTCTTCAACGATTTCCGCCATTGAATTATCAGGAACTGTAGCAAATAATGCTTGAATTTCTGTCGCTGATTCAGGCGTCGTTTCGGAAGCATCTTGTCCTAATTCAGCTGCATTGATTGCTGATTCTGCTGCAACAATAATCTTATCTGGAAGGGGAGGGCAACCATTTAATTCCACTTTGCCCGGCACATCTGGGCACTCATCTTTTGAGTCAATCACATAATCCCAATCCCTATCTGGACAGCCATTCAGGCGCATCATCCCTTTTTCATTCGGACATTGGTCAAGGTGGTCTGCCGTGCCATCTTTGTCACTATCCGGGCAGCCATTTAAACGGGAAGAACCCACTAAGTTTGGACAATCATCCTTGGAATTTTTAACGCCATCGCCATCCGTATCTGGGCAGCCACCAAATTTTTGTTCTCCGGGTGCGCCAGGGCAAATATCTTTGGCATCTACAATACCATCACCATCGGCATCAGGTTCGCCAATGCGGTAATTGACCGTCAGACCACTGAAACCATACCAGTCATTTTTATCTGGATTACCTGCATAACTAATGCCATCCAAAAGATCGTTAAAAGTAGGGCGAATACCGACTTCGAGTCCAATACTTAGTTTAGGACTTAAATCATATTTGACGCCACCGCCGATGAGTAAATTGGCTCGTTTGTCTTCTTTTTCAAGATTATCCTTATTGATGTTGGGCGTTATCTTAATATTTTCGTAGAAAGTTGTTGGTTTACCAAAATTGCCACCTACACCGATAAAAGCATAGGGAGAAATAATTTTTTTGAAACGACCTATTTCTTGTCTTCGCCTTTCCGAAAGTGGTTCAAAAAGCAGAGCACCCGAAAATTCTAACAACTTTAGCTCGTAACCAATTGTACGACTTTCAGTAATATTCAAAAACGTTTGGCTATCTTTTAAATTGGCGTAAAAAACACTTCCTCTTAGCGCAAGGGTTTGCGTCAAATGGCGGGTTATTGCTAATCCAATAGCTGGTTTTGAAGCTGCTAATGCTTCTATATTGTCTTTTGGAACATCTCCAAAAATAGTTCCCATGCCAACAAAAATACCCACTTCCCATTCGTGCGGAATCGCCGGTCGAACGGTCGAAGTATTGTTAAGTTGGGCGTAAGAAAAATTTGGTAATAGGAGTAGAAAAAATAAAATAAAAGAATTTAATATTGACTGAATAGTCTTCATTTGTGTGGGAAGAAATTTGTGAGTGATGTTTCCCATTTTTTATTTTTTTATTTTTTTATTAGTGTTTGTATCTTGATAAGTAAGTGTCATTAAATAATCGACACTTTTTTATTTTCAAAATTGATTGAAAAATCAACTCCGAATTTGATTAAAATATTGTCAATAGCGGCTTCTAAAGTTTTCAGATTTAGGTAGTCATGTGGTTCAAGCCATTCGTATTTTATTTTTCGCCAAAGTGTCTCAATAATATTCAAGTTGGGACTGTAACGTGGCAAATAAAAAATATCGATATCAAGCTCTTTCCATTCTTCAATTTTGTCATGAAATTCATCGCTATGATGTACGATTGCATTATCAATAACAATCACAGTTGTTTGAGTTATTTTTTTACAAAATCATCAATAAAATCAATAATCATAGCAGCCGTAGCACTGCCCCAAAAAGTGTAGGCATCCAACTCATTTTTTCGGGTCAATAAACCAAAAGTATTTAATCGCTTGCTTCTTGCGGTTTTAATGCGAATCGGTTGATTTACTGGCTACCAACCATATGGAATATCAGGTGTCAAACTAAACCCACTTTCATCTGCGAAATAAACTTTTATAAATACTTGATTTTCAAGAAGTAACAATTCTTTTAGTTGTTGTAGCTTTGTTTCATATTCCTCT
>JBLHWU010000218.1:0-10337 GCA_047629355.1 Saprospiraceae bacterium
TCCTTTTCCCTTCTAAAAAACACAAAAAATAGTTCCGTAACGAAGGCTATGCAACGATTTTTTGAATTCTTTAGAAGAAAAAATTACGGCGCATTATGGTCCAACTTATTAAATCGGTTTTACTAAGTAGGTTACCGTAATTATTTTGATTTTTCAGAAGGGAGAAAATATTGCGCGCTGCCTACGGCAGCCTAGCTTGGGTATTGATGGATAAAAGTGGTTTTTACAAACCACTTTTATCCATCAAACTCCCTTTGATTTTATTATCAAAAGATTTACTAAAAAATATAACTTTTAATTAAATTATTTTTTCTAAAAAACACTTAACTTGAATACAATAGAATTAGTTGACTATATCGGTATTATATTTAAAATTATTGTTGGTCTAAGCATTTTAAATGTTTGGTTAATACAACCTAATAAAGCTACAAAATGGAGAGGTGGGAATGCTAAAACTATTATTGAAGAATTTGAAGTATATGGTTTATCAAAGCATTTTTGTTATCTCGTAGGATTTTTAAAAGTAAGTTTAGCCTTAATATTATTAGCTTCTATACAGTTTGAAACTTTAACTTTAATTGGAAGCTTAGGCCTAGCAGGCTTACTATTAGGGTCAATAATTATGCATCTTAAGGTAAATGATAAATTAATTAAATCGTTTCCTGCTTTTCTATTTTTAATGCTGAATCTAGCGATTGCATTGATTAGCAATACTTAGAAACGCGAGATAAATAAGTGTAGATTCTTGGGGACGCGATTTTGTTCTTCGTTTTTGCTTTGAAAGTGCGATTGATGTTGATAGAATGAGCATTTTCAAGGCAAAAAATGAGGGTAAAATATCCTCACCTGCCCTTATGGGTTAAGAATCTATAGTAATTTTTTCACCGTTACTTAATCCTTAAAATAAATTATAAAAGTTTTTATTGCTATAAATATGTTTAGAACTGCGAACGAAAACGAAGGGAGACACTTAAAGAAACTATCACTAATATTTATTCTAACAATAAATCCACATATCATTAATGTGCCTAAACCTATAGAAGCTAATAGTAATATTTTGGGGTTAAAATAAAGACCAATTAGCAAGCCTGCAGCACCAAGCAGTTGTAGCAAGCCAGTTAAAACTCTGAATTCCGCCAAACCATAACGAATAAATTCTGAAATAATAAATTCCGAAATAAAACAACCTATTCCAAAATAAATAAAAGATAAGCCTGATACCCAAGTTAATGCTGTGAGTGATTTCATAAATAAAAATTTTGATTGACGATAAAGTAAAGTAGGTGACCTTAAATAATCGATACTTTTGACAATATTAAAAATATATAGGTTAGTAACGGTAAAATAATAACTCCGCCATTTAGACAGGGCAAATTTTCCTCATTTTTTACTTGAAATCAGTCAAAGTATCAACAATTATCCTTCTTTCAAGTAAAAACTGAGAAAAATTATCCACTATCTAATTTATCGGACTTATTATTTTATCGTTACTTAACAAAACAATTTAAAATATGTTGAACTATAAGATTTTTCGAGTAGCACCGTTCAAACAATAACATACCAATTTTAGCTTGTAATTTCCCATTCCTACTTCACTACCCGCTCGCACGACAGTTCAAATTTCCCACCTCCATATCCTCTATAAAAACACAAAAAACGGCAATTGCTAGTGAAAAGGAATGCTTTCTCAACGGGAATAGGTAGAGGTGCCCTCGCCGTTTGGTGGGCAGGTCGTTATACTATTAGTAGTGCATCGGACGAGAGTCCCTAATTAGGTTACCGTAATTATTTTGATTTTTCAAAAGGAATAGAATTGCAAATTTTCTCACTCCTGAAAAATATATTGTGCGCTGCCTGCGGCAGCGGTTTGGGTTTTGAGGGACAAGAACGGTTTTGCAAAACCATTTTCGCCCCTCAAACTCCCTTTACTAAAACAAGAACAAACTCGTGTTTCACTGGATTTGCCAAAGAACCCATAAGTGTTAAAAAGAACGCCCTACCCCATCCTTAAGTAACGCGTAGTAATTAATCAGGTAATTTTATAAACATCTTTTTCCGCTATTTTTCCCTTAAAAATCTCTTCAATAACACTGGCTATTCAAGAATTTTTAAAGAAAAACTATCGAAAAAATCTTGTCTAAAAATTTTAACTGATTAATTACTACGCGTTACTTACTACTTTTTTTTAGTACTTTCTTTACTCTTTTTAGCTTCAGATTTTTTTTCATCCTGCACCATTGATTTTAATTTTGCGAGTTCTTCGTTTTCGCGTTGTACGCTTGAAAATATTGAGTTAATATCTTCCTCAATTATTATTTCTTTTTTCATTGTATTGTATTGTGTATTTTTAAGTACTCCTAAGGTGCGAAGTTATACAATTTTAGTTGACCTTTTTCTTCAAATTTTTCCAACAACGCCCTCCCTGCTTTTACTTTTTTATCTAGATATTTTTTTGCATCCTGTAAGTAGTTGACCTTAAATAATTAATCAGGGCAGTTTAATTCTACTTTAAGACGTTTAGGAACGCGAATTAAATAAATGCAGATTCGTGAGAGGACATTTTAAACTCATTTTTTACTTTGAAACCGAGCAGTATCTTCATTTTTAGGCAGTTTCATTACAACCATTAATAATAATTACAAGGATGATAATAAAGTATTTAGTTTTCAATAAATTCTTATTCCTGATAATCTATTCTAAGTGCAGCCCTGTCGCCAATATCGGTCTTTACCGTAAATAAACAAGGTTAAAACATGTCAAAACGTAAAGCATATTTGTTTCGAATTATAAACTTAAAACATCGACATGGGGCTCGCGCAAAGCTTTTTTATATTTAGAAATAGAACACTTCAGACATCTAAAAACCCATTGGGGAAATAAATCTTTTCTAATAAAAAACGTCTATAGTTCGAAACTAGAGTATTAAATTTTTCACTATTCATACGATGAGTAGCTTTATCTATTTCCTTCTCATATTTGATATATTCATTTTCGAGTTTTAATTGTTTTGAAAGGATAGACATGTCAAGTCTTTCGTGAAAATCTTTTATTAAAGCTTCATTCTTAGCTGTTTTTGCTAGAAAATAAATCTCAGGTCTAGTTAGTTTACTAATCACCTCTACTCCGCTTGTCTGATGGTTTCATATTTTAATTTTTTAAAAAAAAATCTTTGACAAATCCCGTGAAATGATGTTTTCAATAGTGATTGGAGCGTCTACTAGCGCTCCAATCACCAGTATTTCTAGAGCTTGGAGGCTTCTCGAACCTCCAAGCTCTACTGGAAACCAAGGTATATGTCAAAGAACCAATACTTTTTCTAATTATAGCCATTGTGGTACCACATTATTCTTCTATTCGATTATATTTTTTAAGCGTTTCTATAAGTAGATCGTGCGGCAAAGCAAAGGCCTTATTTCCGTTAATTCCTTCCATCGTTTCAGCAGCCACCATTGCATTGATAATCGCTTCCTCAACAGCCTGCACAGTGGCTTCAAAAACGGGCATTAGTTGGTCATTCGGCATGGATTCTACGGTTACTGTTTCATCTCGATTAAATGCATTTTCATTTGCAGTTGAAAAAGCTAAAAAGATATCCCCAGAGCCATTGCTTCCTCGTCCGCCTACAATGCCAACTCCTAAAGGAATTCTTTGGGCGATTCTTTTTAATTGATGTGGTAAAAGAGGTACGTCTGTTGCTATAATAACTATAATGGAACCATCTCCTTCTTGTCTCCTTGATTTTGGTGGCGCATTAAATACATATCTTAAGGTATCTTTTAATTCAATTCCAACGGGAACACCTGCGATTGATAAGTTTCTCTTGGCTCCAAAATTGGATTGAACAATCGCTCCAACCGTATAAGTTGAATCCTTTATCTTAAGAACCCTTGAAGAAGTTCCTGTTCCTCCTTTAAAACCTAAACACATCATTCCTGTTCCTCCACCAACGTTCCCTTCGGCAATTTTTCCACCCGATGAATTTTCTATAGCTTCTAAAACATGTTCTTCTTTGACGTGAAAACCATATATATCATTAAGAAACCCATCATAAGTTTCAGCGACAACAGGATAAGTGTACCACCAGTCTTCTCCGCTATACCAATCTGTGTCTACATACCATTTCAATACCGCGTCTCGAACAACTCCAACACTATTGGTATTCGTTATCATAATTGGCGTTTCTAAAAAACCTGATTCGGTTAACCAGGTTGTGCCTGTCATTTCTCCATTGCCATTAAGACTATACCAATTCGCATAAACTGGACTAAATTTTTTGGCTTTTCCTCTCGGAAAAATGGCAGTAACGCCTGTTCTTATAGGCCCTTTACCTACAGTATTTTCTCCTTCACCAGAGATAATAGTACTGTATCCTACCTCCACTCCTTTTACATCTGTTATCGCATTCAATTCTCCTGTTGTACCAACAAACGGAACGCCTAAATCTCTTGCTCTTGGTTCTTGTCCATAAGCATGAAAACAAATGAATATTACTGTGAAAAATATTAAGGTGCTTCTCATATTTTATTTTATTTTATTTTATTTTTTACCAATACTTCATTTCATCGCTCTTTTCCTTCAACAGCTCATTCCTCACTATCTTTATACTTTTCAAACCAAGCTAAAATACTCGCTATTTTGCCAATCAAGTTACTGGGTCTGTTGGCTATACCATGTGAAGCGCCTGGTATTCTAACCATCGCGGTTTCAACATTTTCCAACTTCAAGGCAGCATAAAATTGTTCTGATTCCGCTATCGGTGTTCTGAAATCCTGCTCGCCAGTAAGCAGCATGGTTGGTGTAGTTACGTTGCCAACGTAAGACAATGGCGAGCGTTTCAAGTAGCTCTCCGGATCTTCCCATGGTTTTTTAGCAAACCAATATTTTGAAAAGAATTGAATATTATCGGCATATAGTACAAAACTATACCAATTGATAACAGGTTTGGCCACAACTGCAGCTTTAAACCGATTCGTCTTTCCTACTATCCATGCGGTCAGTACACCTCCGCCACTACCGCCAGTTACAAACAAATTCTTATCATCAACAAATCCCTTTTTGATAACGGCATCTACACCTGACATCAAATCATCATAATCATGGTTTGGGTAATCGTGATGTATCAAATTCCCAAACGCTTCGCCATAGCCTGTGCTACCCCTGGGATTTGAATAAAGCACCACATATCCAGCGGCAGCAAATGTCTGTATTTCTGCAGAAAATACGGAGCCATAACTCGCAAATGGACCTCCATGAATTTCCAAAATCATTGGATACTTTTTAGTCGCGTCAAAATTTGGAGGCGTTACGACCCAACCTTGTATTTTTCGCTGATCAAATGAAGATTCCCACCATATTTCTTCTACATTTCCGAGGTTCCTAAAAGAGAAGAGGTCATCATTAAGTGCGGTTAACCGCTTACTTGATTTTGAGTCTGCAACACCCAGGTCAGCCGGATGATTTGTTCCGCCAAGTGTATAGGCGAACTTTTTTGTTTTTGATACGGTATAACTGGCTGCATTATAAGGTCTACCAAGCGAAAGTCCGCCTAGCTTTTCAGTAATGACAGTTACTTTGCCCGCTAAGGTGATGTAAGCCAATTTGGTATCTCCTTTGTCGTCATATTGAAAATAAAGACCCTTGCCATCTTGACTCCAATTAAGATTCTGGATATCTCTATCGAAATCAGCTGAAATCAATTCAGAATTGATACCATCCGCATTCATTACATGCAGATTAGTAATTTGATATCCTTGGTATTTGTCATCAAATCCTAAGTAGGCGATTTTTGTTCCGCTTGGTGACAACACTGGGTTTCTATCGGGTCCATATCGTTTTGTTAATGGCTTAATCTTTCCATCAGTTACCGCTATCTGATAAATCTCATTATCAAGAGGCTCTATTTCTTCTGGTTGGTGAAAATTAGCACTAAAATAAAGCTGCGCATTGTCTTTTGACCAAATCGGTCCGCCATGGTCAAAATCAGTAAAGGTTAATTGTCTTGGTGTGCCTCCTTCAATTGGTAAGATGAATAATTGTCTATTACCCCCTTTTAAATAGCCTTGCCCATCTCCACGGTATTTCACATTGTCAATATATACAGGTGGCGTGTTCCATTTAGCCCCCTCAGGTTTGCTTGGCATTTTTACAATTGACTCGTTTTTTTTAGGCACAAACTTATTGAACGCTAAGCTTTTGTCATCATATGACCACGCCACATCCTTAGGCATCTCAGTTGTGTTTGTTAATGCAACAGATTCCTTCGTATCCATCCACATCATATAGAGTTTCATTTTTTCATCTGCCAGGTTAGATTTAAAAATAATTTTTTTTCCATCGTTTGACCATCTAGGATAAAAATCATTTTGGTTTCCCTTTGTTAACGGTCGATTGTTAGAACCATCAAAATTTACCAGCCATAGATTTGAAAGGTTCTTATCGGTCATTACGTCTTTATAATTTCTCACGTAAATAACCTTGGAACCATCTGGTGAAATTTGTGGGTCTGACACAAACTCCATATTAAAAATATCAATCAGTTCTAAATTAGATTGTAGCTGACTATACCCTACTGTTGCTACAGTTAATAAGAAAGTGATTGTAGTAAGAAAATATTTCATCTCGGTTGGTTTAAATAGTTTATTGAATTTTAAATAAAAGAAGAGTCAGAATGGTAGTGCAACAACCCTTAAATAACGACCTACTTAATTTGAGAAGTGAGAAAATCCTAAGATTTTCGAGTTTCCTAAAACATAGTGCGCCTCGCCTTCGGCGGGGCGGGTGAGGTTATTGAGGGGTGAAAACGGTTTTTACAAAACCATTTTCACCCCTCAAACTCCCTTTGTTTTAGATAGGTAGTTATTTTCGGGCTACACCAGTAGGTTATTTATAACCTACTTCCTTATTTCAATAATTTCTTTTTATATGATTTGGTTGCAAAGCTAATAAGGATTACTCCTATCACTCTTGGCATTAGAAAATTTAGCGTATTGTGTCTAAATACATTTTGAATTGAAGTGAAAGCAGTTACAGCGGCTATAAATGAAATAGACATTCTAAAAAAATGCTCAAAATACCAATCAAATTTACCATAAACCTGTTTTTTCAAGGGCTTATCGAGTATATATTTGAAAATGTCCCCTACCGTCGTAAATAGAAAAATCGCTCCAAAAACAGCGAATATAGTTGTAAAGGAGCTTTGACCTCTCAAAAACTGAATAATAAAGCATCACAACAGAAACAAGTCCTCCTAATGAAAAAATTGCCTTCTCAAACAATGTGATTCCTTTATTTTTTAAACGTCCAATCCGAGCACCCGTTAAAGCAAAATAGAAACCAAAAATGCCCACAATCGTTATTATCGGTCCCCCAAGATATGCTCCGGATATTAAAATAAAAAGCCAACTATACAGATAGACTTGCCCTGTGATTCTGTGTCTTGCTCCTTCTTTCTTAAGTAGAATTTGTAAAAGCCCTGTCGCAAATACAAGAACACCCAATATGGAATGGATGTGTAACATAATTTCTCTATTCATTTTATTTTTATTGACTAATCGTTAAGTCCCGCATCCTCGCCGTGCCGACCGAATGAGAGGGATGGATGGATGAGAATACTTTGTTCGCTGCTTTATTCATATATTGTACATTAATTCTAAATTTAGATTTCTAAACCTGTTGAAAACCTCTTTATTTTCCAATTCCATTTTGTCGTAAAAACCTTTCGAGCAATTTACGTGGAATTTCATTGTCAAAAGATTTGCTTGCAAATCAAACTGCTTGTAAACAATTGAAAAAATGCCATGATTTAAATTTGAGATTAGCCAAATTGATTTTCCTCTTGTATCTAATTCTACTTTAAGACTCTTAAATCCGATGCAAGAAACAAAGGAAATTTAAGAGAGAAAGATGGTTTTAAAACTTCTATTTCAAAGCCTTCTTAAATGTGTCAACACCACCCACTATTGGTAATTGAATCGTCGTAGCATCCAAATCAATTGTTAATTCCGTACCCGGAGCAGGCCATAGGGTAAATTCTTTATCACTTGAAAAAATCATTAGACCAATTTTTTGACCTTTAGGAATAATTTGATCATCAGGCATCAAATCAAAGGATACGTTATAAAATTCGCCAGGAACCAATGGTTCGCTTTCGGTGATTGAATTGTGATTTTGAGGGTCTGCCCAACCACGGGTAATAATGTTATCCGTAATCTTGCCCTTTCTTCCTTTTTTCCATGGTAGAGAAACTAGCCAAACCGAAAGATTTGCTGCAGGTTTACTACTTGATAAGGTTACCGTAATTTTTGGTGTGCCAGAGATATGAATATCTTCTGATAAAGTCGGAGTTACATAAATTAATCGATGATCTGTCAACTCCGCTTGTGCCAAAGAACTGCCGGTAAAAGAATAGTTGTCAACCAATTTTTCTTGTACTTGATTTTCGGATTTTTCAAGGCTTAAACTTCCTTTACTAGGAGCACCCGGGTTGAGGTAAAGGATTACGTCCGATGCTTTAGGATTGGGATAATCCTCATAGGCAGTAGGGCTTTCTTGTTTATCATTTTCACGGACAATCCATGCTCGTGCATCCTTTTCTACGCCATTATCTATGCCATGCAAATAATGAGTAAACCATCTGTTCATCATTTTCATTGGCGGAGGTCCACCGTGTCCATCTTGGTGATAATAAATCTGACAAGGCAAGCCTTTCGCTTTAGCAGCCTCATAAATTCTATAACTATGTTCTGGCATCACATTCCAATCATTAAATCCATGTGACATCAATAAAGCCGCCTTCATCGGTCCCATATCATTTAAGTAATCCCGACCAGCCCAAAAATCATTATAATCACCCGTAATTCTATCCATGCCATTTTTCATTTCCTTATCCCTCACCGTTGCATTATTATAAGCACGCTTTGATTCCTCACCACTATGAATAAACTCGTATAGCACATCAATATCTTCGCCCAAGTATCCTCCGGGAGACCGCACCAATCCATTTGAGCGGTAATAGTGATAATAAGAGGTATTTGGTGCAATTGGTATAATTGCTTCCAGTCCATCCACTCCAGTAGTTGCGGCAGCCAAAGGAATCGTCCCGTTGTAAGACGTGCCAGTCATACCTACTTTTCCCGTTGACCAAAATGCCGCTACTTTTTCGTCACCATCAATAGAAGTGTACCCAGGTATGCGACCGCACAACCAATCAATTACCGCTTTGGGCGCCAATGATTCGTTGTCACCACCAACCGTAGGTGCCCCTTGAGAAAGTCCAGTTCCTGGAGAGGAAGAATGAACGACGATGTACCCTCTTGGTAGCCAAGTTTCAATATGAGAATTTGAAATAATGGGTCGTTTACCAGTTCTGGTAACCTCCGGATGTACATGGTCTTTTGGCGTTGCACCAAGTTCATGCTTGACCTCCCAAAACGAACCGTCAATGCCTAAAGCTACACCAGAAAAATAAGGACTGGAGACATAAATAATTGGTAATTTAAGTCCTTCTGAATCCGTTTGATGAGGTCTGGCAACGGAAACGTGCATCCTATCCAATTTTCCATCACCATCCGTATCGAACTCGGTTTCAACCCAGAGATCATGTCTGACCAACTTTTTAAAGTTTTTAAACGCCGGTACAATTTGAGCTTCTCCATTTTTGAAAATGGGGACAGCTTTCTCTGAGGTCTGAGCGCTTGTGAAGACTATAGAAGTCATTAATATTAAGAAAAAAAGAGTTTTTTCAATTAGTTTTTTCATAATTCCTTTTGCTATTAAATAATATGTAGTGCAACAACCCTTAGGAATGCGAATTAAATAAACTCAGACTCTTGAGAGGATATTTTGCCCTCATTTTTCACTTTAAAAATGCTCCTTATATCAACATAAATGGCACTTTCAAAGCAAAAAGGGAGAACAAAACCACTCTCTCAAGAATCTAAGTTTATTTATTTCGCATTCCTTAGATAACTACCTACTTAATTT
The DNA here is from genome assembly GCA_047629355.1 of Saprospiraceae bacterium. GTDB lineage: Bacteria > Bacteroidota > Bacteroidia > Chitinophagales > Saprospiraceae > CAYUNA01. The sequence goes on from JBLHWU010000218.1 coordinate 9,982, forward strand.
GAGAAGTGAGAAAATCCTAAGATTTTCGAGTTTCCTAAAACATAATGCGGGGTTGTGTAAAAAGTCAATTTACTTTTAAAATCAGCTTTTTTCTTTTATCTAATTCGCTGATTTTAAGTTAAGTTTAGTAAACTTGTCACTTAAACCAACTTTTCACACAACCTCGGGTGAGGTTATTGAGGGGTAAAAACGGTTTTTACAAAACCATTTTCACCCCTCAAACTCCCTTTGTTTTAGATAGGCAGAGCAACGCCCCATAAAAAATTCATAAAAAAACACGTTCTTTGACATAAAAACTTACCATGGGAAGAAAGCTCTCTATTCCAAAGCCATTAGTAATGACAAATATGCAATAT
>JBLHWU010000219.1:0-10273 GCA_047629355.1 Saprospiraceae bacterium
GGAAATTGTGAAGTTTCCGTTATTTATACACCCGTTCACATCTGTTATAACTACGGAATAATTTCCAGCAGCTTGATTAAAAATGCCTGTGGTCGTTTGATTGTTAAGTGACCATAAATAAGTAAAAGGCGGTGTAGCTCCAGTCGGCGTTAATTGAATACTCCCATCATTACCTCCATAACAAGTCACATCATTGATAAGCTCTGATAAAGATAAAACTGTTGGTTCGGTAAGCACTTCGGGAGCAGAGAGACTTGCAATCGCGCCATTTGCATCCGTAACCGTAACTTGATAAGAACCTACCGAAAGCATTGAAATGTTTTCGTCCGTGGACGTGAACCCATTCGGACCTGCCCAACTAAAAGTAAAAGGCGAAACACCTCCTATTGTGGTAATAGAAATGCTTCCATCACTACCGTTGTTACAAGAAATATTGGAAGAAGCATCTAAATCAACGCTTAAGAAATTTGGCTCTGTTATTTCAAGAATAGCAGTTTTCAAACAGAAGTTTCCATCAGTTACCGTTACATTATAAAAACCTGCAGAAAGCGTAGTAATATCTTCGGTAGTAGCTGTAAAGCCATTCGGACCTGTCCAATTAAAACTATAATTAGGCACTCCAGGGGTACCACCAGAAATTGCTAAATCAATAGCTCCATCATTTCCGTCAAAAATAGTAACATTAGAAATAGTTTCTGTAATATTTATTTCCGTTGGTGCATTCAGATTTACACTTCCCGTTGCGGTACAAGCCTTTGCATCTGTAATCGTTACTGAATACATTGCTGGAGCAAGGTTGCTATTAAATTGAGTGGTCACTGAATTTGACCACAAATAAGTAAGAGGAGACGTTCCGCCAGAGCCATTAGCATTTAGTTGTCCATCTGTGTCGTCAAAACATTCTAACTCAATGGAAACAATCGGATTTGCAACCAAAGGCTGTGGTTGGGTAACCGTAAAAATTTTAATGATTTGACATAAATTATTATCTGTTACCGTAACGGTATAATCATCAGCAACTAAGTTGGCAACTATTTGAGTCGTTTGATTACCAACGTTTGCGGACCATAAATAGGTAAAAGGGGAAGTGCCTCCACTTGGGTTGACAGTAATTTGACCATCGTTGCCACTATTACAACTGACATTGATTGTTGTAGCAGTAGCTGTTAAAACTAATGGTTCGGTGAGGGTGTACATTTCAATAATTGTACAACCAAGATTATCTGTAACTGTCAAATTGTAATTTCCCGGAATCAAGCCACTCAAATTTTGGCTATTACTCGTTGAGCCATTGGCGAGTTGCCAGCTATAATTATAAGGAGAAGTACCGCCTGTTACATTAATATCAATTGCGCCATCATTGGTATTATTACAAGTAATTGGGGAAATCGTTTCTGTTACCATAATACCTGCCACGGCTGAAATGGTAAAAATTGGAGAATTAAAAATACAGCTATTAGCGTCAGTAATTTGTACCGTATAATCTCCTACAGCCAATCCATTGATGTCTTGTGTTGTTGCCCCATTTGACCAAAGATAGCTGAGTATCCCTGTTCCTCCAGTTGGTACTAAATCAATCGTTCCATTATTAATACAGCCGCTGGCATCGGTTATATTCGCAGTTGCATTAATGCCAGTGGGTTCCGAGATTTGGTAGGTTTCTACAATACTACATCCAGGAACGACAGAGCCGCTGCAACTATAATTTTCAGTAACGGTCACCGAATAAACATCCGCCACCAAATTGGTTAATACCTCACTGGTACTGGCTATCGGACCACCAAGCGTAGAAGACCAGGCAAAAGTCAGGTCAAAACTACAGCCATTTGAATTGTTATTAGCTAAGGAAATCTGTCCGTCATTGCCAGCAAAACAAGATACGGAAGTCAAAACCTCATTGACAATTATTTCGGAAGGTTGAAACAAATTGTGAGAAAGAGTTTGGGTACATAAATTTCCATCCGTTATGGTAACACTATATAGACCTGCGATTAAGCCCGTCAAATCTTCGGTTGTTGCAGCAAATCCATTGGGTCCAGTCCAATTAAACGTATAGCTAGGAGAACCCGGAGTCCCACCAGCGGGTATTAAATCTATTTCGCCATCTGCTTCTCCAAAACAGGAAACACTTGTGAAAGTTAAGGTTGAAGCCATAGCGGGAGCTTCTCCCACGGTTATGATTTTATTAAAAACACAAGCATTGGCATCTGTCATTTGAATGGTATAATCTCCTGCTATTAGACCATTAATATTGGCAGCTGTAGCCATAAATGCATTTGGGCCAACCCATGAATAATTATATAAAGGCGAACTGCCATTGGGCGTACCGCCAGAAGGATTTAAAATGATTTGTCCATCATTTCCACCAAAACAAGTTACATTGGAGACTACTTCTGCCACTGATAAAGCTGCGGAAGGTTGTGCAATAACAATATCGTTAGGAAAAGTTTTGGTACAGCCAAAATTATCGGTTATGGTTACATTATAATTACCCGCAAATAAATTGTCTACATCCTTTGCCGTTGAGGTAAATCCATTGGGACCAATCCAAGAATAGTCAAAAATAATTTGAGGATCACCACTACCATTCAAATCAATAGTTCCAGTCGAATCTCCAAAGCAGTTAATATCTGTATGGGTTTCGAGAGGTTGTACATCGCTAAGAACAACAACGACGTTATCTGTCGTTGAGCAAGTCGTAGTTGTATTAGTGACGGTTACTGAATAGTTAGTATTCTCATTGGTAATGGTAGGACTAATAGTTTGGGTGGCAGCACCGCCGGGAGTCCAATTATATTGGTTACCATCCGTGCCTGCATCGATTGTAATTTGAGCACCAGTTTCACAGACAATTATTACACTACCTATATCTACGATTGGATTCGGCGCTTCTGTAATAATCAAAGTATCTGAAGCAGCACAACCATAAAGGTTGGTCACCGTCAATTGTATATCTGCAATACCTACCCCATCAGAAACATAAGTGTAATTTACATCATTAGAGACTATCGTTCCATTTAAGTTCCAATCAATCCAATCCATCGGGTCGGTGCTTTGAGCAACCAACTGAATGGATTCGTTCTCACATAAAAACTGGTCATCCCCTAAATCAAGAATAGGAATTTCGATATGTTCTACTCCAATTTCTACCGAAGTATAGCAACCTGAACTATTAAAAGCAGTACACTTCATGATTTGCATTTGGGTACTATCTTCCGACCCAACCATGGTATAACTTCCAGTCGTATTGGACGTTAGATAGGTTCCAGTTGGATTTATTATTTCCCAAGTAAAATAAGCTGCCGGTCCGTTCGAAATAATGGGCGTTACGGTGACAGATTCCCCGTAGCAAACCTGCGAACTACCAAAGGGATTAGACAGAATCGGGATATTTCCACAATCCGCTAAAGTCCTTAATTGAGTGATGTCCTCTATGTCATTTTTTTGAATATAATTGGCAGTTGCATCATTTTCATCTGCAAATTCAATATTCCAAGACGCGCCATTATCTATTGAACGGAAAAAAACGAGGTTGCTTTCGTAACTAACCGTACCAGGAACTTCTCCATCGAGGTAATGAAATTTATAATCAAGGTCTGTATTCGCACTCGTATTATTTCTTTGAATGTCATAGGTTCTGTCAACTGAATTTCCGCCATTTATGGTAAAAGTATTGTGTTTTCTAGTGAAAGTTAAAACATCTCCGAGCAATGAATTCCCAGTCATATTGGTCAATTCAATCCCCATATTACCCAAATTCAAACCATTTAAAAAAGGATTACCATTGCTGGCAATTTCTTGATTTTCAATAATAATTTTCCCTGTTGAACCTTTGATTCTATTGTCATCGGACTCATTGATAATTGTTGGAAAATCGAATAAATTTCCATTGGATAAAGACAAGGGACATCCTGCCGAAATATCCGGACAGACGCCTGTTGGCATATTCGGATATTCGACAAAAGTCAACGCAATATCCTGTCCGTTCAAATTTATATCGCCCGTTCCAAAAACCAAAGATTTTCTAATATCAATATTGGTCATCAAGGTCAATTCGTCCGCAGAACTTGATTTGTTAATTTCGACCCTATGAAAATTAAAAATACCATTTCCACTAATTTCTTGCGGATTGCCACCAGAAAAAGTAAAAATGGTACTATCATTTGGTTCTAAAAGGATGGCACCTACACCTACGACACCAGTTTTTGCTAAGTCTCCTGTTAAATTAAATTTTGAATTATACGTTCCTAAAATGGTCGAGCCATTCGCTACTTCTATTCCTCCATCGACAGTAATGGTTGCTCCATCTAAAAAAACAGCGTTGGTCACACCACTTCCAGTCAAGGTCGGTCCAGCAAAATAGAGGACGGGAGTACCTGTATTGGGCATTGAATTTTTTAAAGTATTGATACCTGTTTGCACCGTTAGCAAAGCATCATTGGAAGTCAGCACAATCGGCTCACAGGCTGCGCCTGTCACGATACAACGAAATCGCACATCATTCATGTCCATTTTAATATTGGAAATGGAAAGGATATCCCCTTTAGTACCCGCAAATTTTTTGCCTTCCGCAAGGTCTGCAAAACCTTCCCCTGTATCCATTTGCCACTGAAAAGTCAATTGCGCTCCAGAAGCCACTAAATGAAAATTCACCGCATCGCCCACATAACCTGTTACATCCTTTGGCTGGTGTGCAAACGCTGCATTTCTCAAGGTCGTTTTGACTTCTTTTGAAAATACGGTTTCCGTACCATTTGAAATTTGGCAACGATAGTTCCAGCGATTCCTGTTGGAAAATATCGCACTAATCGTCAAATTTGGCGAATCGCTACCACTATATTGTTGATTGTCAAGGACGGCTATAAAATCATTACCCCGTCGGTATTGCCATTGATATTGCAAATTATTTCCAGTGGCAGCTACGGCTAATTGCGTTCCTTCTCCTGCACAAATTGCCGAATATTCAGGCTGGATTTGAATGGAAATATCTTGGGCATCTAACTTTTGTAGAAACAAAAGTCCGATGCTGATAAATGCTATTTGTATGAAATTTCCCATGGTTGAGATTTTTTTTAACGAATTTTAAGGCAACTTAGTTTACAGAATACTTGTAACTACTCAGGTGCTTTAATATACTGATTATCAGCTATTTATAGCTTTGTTTAAAAATGATATTTGTCTGGTTTTTCCAAATTTTTGACAAAAAATCATTTTTTTTAACATTTCCGTAACTTAAAAGACATTATTTTAACTATTTTTAACTAAAAATAGACTAAAAACCACCTGAGTAGTTACGAATACTTACTTACACACGGTATTTACCTGACCTCCAATTCCTCTTCCTTCGATTTCGAAACGCTACCATTTTCATAGAAGCTCCGTATTTGATACGTGTATTTTTTCCCTTTCAAAACTGGTTGGTCTTTATAAATTTCCGCATCGGGTAACATAGGGCTTACGGGCAAATAGCGACCATTATCCGCTTTTCGATAAACCATACTGCCTTTTAAATTGGCATCTTTTATCGGTTTCCATTTTACCGTAATTTGCTGGTGTTTTTTGCTGTAATTGAGCGATAATTTATTTGTAGAATTTCCAGCTTTTTTATCTCGCAAGGTACTGATGGTGTAGATATTTGAATATTCAGAGGCATTGCCATCTTCATCCAACGCTCGTACTCGATATTGATAGTTTTTCCCTTTTTTGATGTTGACGTCCTCAAAATGATGAATTTCAACAGTCAAAATTTCTGGATGTATTTTTTGAAAATTAGAACTATCTATCCCTTCATTTCTAAATAATTCGTAGCCCAGAACATCAGCATCCAAAGCCGGCAACCACTCCAAATTGATGCTTAAATCTGTCTTAACTAAGGATTTTAAAAAAGGAGCGGTCGGCGGATAAATATCCGGCATCGCAGCATGTGTTCCCTCTGAGCGGATAGAGGTATTGTACAAAGTATCCAGGGCAACCACGTAGTAATAAAAATTGTTTTTTGCGGCATCCGGCAACACATCGATGAAAGTATTGGTGGTTAAGGATTTCGGTGTGATGGGCTTAAAATCTTTCGCATCATCGCCACCAATCGTTCGGAAAACTTTGAAACCCATAAGGTCATTTTCAGGATTTTCAAAATCCCAGGTCAGGGTGATTTTTCCAGACTCCGCAACGGCTTTGACATTAATGGGAATCGGCGGCGCAACATTGTCAGGAATCGGTACGGAAACTACATCCGAAATCCCTTCATTTCCTGCGGCATCGACCGACGCAATATAATAAACCGCATCGCCCCATTTAGGAATGGTTTGGTCTAAAAAACTTGTTTGAGTAGTTGGTAAGAGGTCACTAACTGCCTCATAACCAGCCTCCTCCGAACGGTAAATTCGATAACCCACTAAATCTCTACTTCTTGCTCTTTTCCATTCCAAAAGCACTGATTTTGCTGCTTTTCTTTCTCCTTTTAAATCTTTCACGGGTGGCGGAGGTGTTCCATCGATTGCTTGTACCTTCAATTCTGTTGTTTTGCTACTTTCTCTACCAAAAAGGTCGATGGCGGCTAATTCGTAATAATAAACTTGTCCACCTCGAAGGCTATCATCTTGATAAAAATATTCAGGAAAAATAAAGCTGCCCTCGTCGTTTGTTTCCATTGAAATCAAAATAGGCACTTCATTCACTTTTGGTTTATTAGGATTATTTGCAAGGGTATCGCGGTATAAATTAACTGCATAATAGCGGTTAGTTTCGGGCAGCCAAGTGAAATTGACTGCTTCCTCAGCGGGTTTGGCAACCGAAGCCTTCGGAGGGGCAGAAGGTAGGTAATCACCTACTAAAATGGATGCTGAAATTCCAATTTCCCGCTGCTCACCATTTTCTTGAATTAAAACAACTTTGTATTCATAAATCTTACCTTTTTCTGCATTGAAATCTTCATAAAAAATGCCTAAAAATTGGGCAAATTCATTATATTGAAACGCCAGCATAATTACTTGAATCATGCTCATGTTTCCAGAAGTCAAGTCTTTAAAGGACGTGGTTTTGACGATTTGTTGCCCCGCCAGTAAGTCTACATTCACGCCCAAATTTTTCACATTAAAATTGGGCTTCTTAGCTTCAATTTTCACCAATTCGGGATTTAAATAAACGCCCGGTATGGTATCCAATCGGTCAACTGGCACGTTGTTTATTTGCAACCAATCATTTTGTCCCTCTTCCCGACGATAAATATTTACAGGTTCTTCCGTAAAAATCGTTTCGGTAAACCATTTCAATTGCACTCGGTCGCCTTCGGGGGCATTGGACACGAGGACTCCTTGGGTTTGGGCAGCGATATTTACAGAAAAAACAATACCCAAGAGAAGTAGTGCGATATTGCTAAAATTCGATAATTTCATCGATTGATTGTTTTGCCAATATTTGAAAAAAATTATGTTTGCTTTCATGATTTTTTTTTAAAATCCTATTTACCCAAAGCTTAGAGGGCAATGCCTTTGAATTAAGCGCCGGTAGCGGATACCTTCAAGCTATCCGCTACCGGTGCTCCTGAAAACTTCTTTTACAAATTCATATTCACTGGAAATGACACTGGCACATTTCCAATAAAAGGAACATTCATACCTGCACTGACATTTCCAGTAACATTGACTGGATTGGCATTTGGATTGAAGCTCAAATTGCCATTGAAATAAAGAGAACCAAAGGGCATATTTCCTTCATGCAAAGTAACCGTACTGCAACCCACGATATAACAAACTTCCAACCCGACCCAATAATTGACGCCTGCAGTAAAGTTGGCATTGACTAGTGCCGTTACAGCACCCAGAGCAACAGTGGGTTCTAAAGTGATTTTACCGATGGCACCCATTTCTAAACCAATGCTAACATAAGGTTGAAATTTTGCAAAAGGACTCAAGGGAACCCATGGACCAGTAATGGAATAATTGAATCCCAAATACATGCTGGCATCTACTTCGGTTGTGCCATTCGCACTTTCATTATAGTTGAAAACTCCTTTTGTAGCAGGTAAAATGCAAGGTCCTAAGCCTTGAATGGGATATTGTTGTGAACCTAAATTGAACTTAGTTTCGTTAGGTGCAAAAGAAAAATTCAACGCTCCACCTCCACACATAAACGGTAAGGTCGTTTTGGCTTTTATAAAACCAATGGTTCGGTCTGTAGCAAATGTATGGTGGAAATAGCCATAGGTTTTGAGTAAGGATACATCTAATAAACCTGGTACTTTTAAATTACCAAACAGTGCCTCGGCTTCGATTTTGAAAATTTCTTTCCCTCCCCCGCTATTCAATCCTAATTCTACCAATCCTTTTCCTCTAAATATCTTACCAATTGTTCCCATATCAACGAAACCAGCTCCAAAAGCAGCACCGTAAGCAATAGAAGGGTCTGGTAGGTAAACAACCGTCCTATTTTTCATGTCTTCTATATTGTCATAATTTGAATCCATTATCCATTCCTCATCTATCTGTTCTTTCATGTTGTGGTAAAATCGTCCTCTAATCGAAGTCAATCCTACCTTTCCCATTACCATAATTACATAGTTAGCCTTTGGATGCTTTCCTTTTTCAACACCCGTCGTTTTTTTCGGAATATCGGGATTGTTCCCTTTTTTAAATTTATTTGCTAGACTTCCAGCCCCAGCCTTAGCGCTCTTCGCATCCTGTACGATATTCCCATCTAATGAAACTTCTACATCTGCGAGCCAATATTTATAACCATCCGTTTCTCCAACCATCATTTCTACCGCTGCTCCTGCATCCAAAACTTCCGCCATTAACGCCCCGTAAAACCCACTACCCCACTCGGGATGGTCGTGAAAGGTGTAGAGTTTTCCGGCTGTTTTGAGCACCATTAAATCAATATTAAAATCAACCATGGTATTTGCATCCTCTTGTAAGCCTGGGTCAGTTCGGAATTGATGCTCCCCAATGAATAGGTCAAAAGCATGTTCTAAAGTAATACCATCAATGTCAAGCAGTAAGTCAATACCCAGACTTATTCCTTCTATATTTAATCCATTTAAATATAAATCGGGGTCGATAGATGGAAAAATAACTGGAGGAGGACCTCCAGGTCCGCCGATGTCCAATCCTAGATTTATATTGCCTTCATAAGTCACCCAATAATCTGTTCCATTTTTACCGATACCGACTTTGTCTACGGTGACTTCAAATTTGTCTGCATGTTTTCCCTGAACTTGAGTCGGCAATGTTTTTCGACCATTTGGAGCAGAAAAGCCCACTTGACCGTCTCCCCAAATACTAAAATCTGTAAGATTATCAACCGTAGCATCTAATTCTGCCCAATCTAAGGAAACAGATAAATCCAGCCGTTCCTTATTGGCAAAAACGGCTTGTTGAATCGTCATGACTATTCTGTTTTTAGGCACATTATCATTGATAATTGCTTCTGTACCTGCAATGGAAGCATCTAAAAACCCACCCTGCAAACCATTGTTATCGAATGCTGAAGTATGAGGAAAATGCTCCGTTGAGCTGATAAAGGGAACGAAAATTTCTCCTTTGATATCCCCTGTAACAAGAAGGTTATCCGTGATTTCGATATTCCAAGAAGTCAAATAATCGCGAAAAGTATTAAAAGCAGCTTTTGGCCCAGAGTTTCCACTATAGGTTTTATCTAATTTGCATTGCCAACCATTTCCATCAATCCAAGCTTTTAAGTTACTATCAGACGAAAGGTCAAAACTATAAATTTGCTCCGTTTCTAAAATTAGTTCATTTTTTAAGTCAAAATCAGTGGGCATAATCGTGTTAAACGTTGTAAAATAAAGCCCCAACCAATCCTCAGTCATGGAAGCTGGCGATTCCTCTTCCGATAAATCAAAAACTATGGTTTGCGGTTCTATTTGTAAAGTAGTTCCCTTGATTATTCGGACATTCGCACTCGCTGCAATGTTCGTCATTGTCCAATAATAAGGATTATCTACATCCTGAAATGGGTAACTAATTCGTTGATTATTGATGTCCTGAACGGCTTGTGGAGTCAATATTTCCCCATTTAAATTCAGGGTGAGTACATTATTCGTTACTCCAAATTCAGTATCAGAATTTGCAGAAGAAAAGAAATTGACTTTAAAGCCATTGGGAGCCAACAAATCAAATGATTTTTCTTCGACCGCTACATAGGTATTGGTCAACATATATTGATTGTAGAAAAACTCCGTCAATTCAGATTGTACAATCGCAGTACCACCTGAGGAAGTGGTGGCTTGGGGATAAGCCCATTTGATGCGTCC
>JBLHWU010000220.1:0-10222 GCA_047629355.1 Saprospiraceae bacterium
TTTAATGTATTAATTGATGATGCAAATAAAAGAGGTGTTTGGGATGTTTCCAAACTCGTATCAATAGATAATGTGACAGGTAATTTGCTGATAATGAGCTGTTTATGTTCAACGACAGGAATAGACGCCGCCGCTGTCGATTTGCGCGCAGAAATAGCAGATGAAGGTAGCACCTATATAGAAGATAACAATATAGACCGGTCAAAAAACATCTTAATTTCTCAAAGCATGGGTGGTTTGGTAGCTAGGCAACTTGATAGAAAATATGTAGAAGTATATGGAGAAGATGAGCGCAGATTTGGTGGTTTGATTAGCTTTTGTGGGCCGAATCAAGGAGCACAAGTTATTAATAATGCAGACCTTGATGGACCTGCTATGGTAAATGAATTTGGGGAACGCGGTATAGTCGCACTTGCCAAAGGACCTGTGACAGAAGTTTTAGTCAATATAGAAAATGAAATTGAATCGACACTAAGCGGACTGATTCCGCCAATTGCGAAGGTTCTAAGCTTTGCTGTGGGACCTGTTTTTGGGGCTGGGGTTCTTGTAATCGACAACCAATTGGATGATATAAATTTGAATTTCAGCGACTATGCTGTTGATTTTTTGACAGCTATTGTTGGAGGAGGTTTAGACCTTGCTATCCCGGTACTTTTTTCAGATTTTTTAACCAACAATGCCACAGACCATGCAGTAGGCGCACCATTCTTGAACGAACTCAATGAGTTTGATACCAATATCCCCATGGTAGCGGTTTATTCCGAAGAAATTGACCCTGTTTTTTGGAGGGTAGTTTCTTCTTTTACAGAAGATACGCCGCACAATTTTGATGCTTTTCAAGCAACAGATGAAACTTGGGTGGATAAAGCCGATACCCTGGCTGCGAGATATGAACTAAAAGAGAACGATATGAATCTGGACTATGCTGTAAGGTTCGCTTGGGGAAATGGCGCAGACTGGCTGAATGGCGCTAATGACCAATGGAAAACCATCATTGGTGCGCGTACGCCTATCACTTCTGGTAGTGGTGGTATTTGCTACTGTTATGAATCATCTGGACCTTTACCTGATTTGAGTTATTCTGCGGCTACTCCTGCCGACTGTGGACTTGACCTTGCCATTGAATGTAACTGGTACTCCAATGTGATAATCGTAGATTATGAAGAGAAGCCTAGTGATGGGGTGGTACTGGTGGAATCTGCGCAGGATTTGCCAGGGATGTTGACTAAATATTCCGATATATGAGGCGAACCATCAAGAGGCGAGGAATCATAGTGAGACGGAGAGGGTGTTGGATGGGTTGTTTAATGAAAGTAACGATACACCAATATTTGGGACTGGCACAGAGTTCTTCCAATTAGACGATAGATTATAAGAATCAAATTAGAAACAATCGAAGGGAAGAATTGGCAGTTCTTCTCTTCGATATAATATATATAATAATGAAATACATAATAATATTTTTAACCATTCTGATGTTTTCTTGCAAAAAAGAAGAAACGTCTCCAACGATTCCTCCTATAATTGAAAATCCAGAATGTTGCGAATATACTGGCAAGTTAGAAGTATTATGGCAAACGCCATTAGATAAAGATACTTTAGAAGGCATTTCTACAGAACCTGTGATTGTAGATAAAAAAGTTGTTTTTACACTATGGCCAGCAAACCCTTCTGACCCAGAATTAGTAACCGCTTATGATTTAGCAACAGGAGCTATTCAGTGGGAATGGGAGAGTGTTTCTACCGCTCATACTAGTACAAAGAACTCTTTATTTCCATACAATGGAAATGTTTTATATAAGGCTAGTTCAAAAGAAGTGTGCCTTTTAGATGGCAGTACGAGCGATATAATTTGGTCTTATAATCCTTATGATGACGGTTTAAGAGGATCAGGTGTAAAAGTAATAGGAGAGGGACATAATCCTCCAGGTACAGTAAAACAATCATCAACATTAGTGAGAGGAAATATGGAAACAGGAGAAATAGAAGATGTTTTAACACAAGAAATACAAAATGGGTTTTCCCCTTCATTGACTACGCCAGTAATTTGGAAAAATGAAATAGGGGAAACAATTATGTTCATTAGAAACAGTCAATATAATTGGGATGAAAATAATTCTAAAACAGATTTGATAATGTATAATTATGATTTAGAAGAAATTGAGCACGAATGGAAAAACATCACTCCTTCTGGAGGTTCAAGCAATCAACCACCTTTTATAAAAAATAATAAATTATTCTTCATCGGATGGGAAAATGTACTATGTATTGATATTTTGACCAAAGAAATTTTGTGGCAAACCTATACTGGAAATAATTTTACTGGAATTGCAATTAATGATATTTTAATTCTAAATTCTCTTGATAAAAATATTAAAGCATTAGATATAAATACAGGTGATATCCTCTGGGAAAATGCGGATAGTGGTTCGACATCGTCGTTCATGCAACATTTTGATGGCATCGTCTATTTCGGCAGCTTGGGCAGAGGTCGCCTCTACGCTGTTGATATAGAAACAGGGGAGCACATCTGGGCAGAATCGCCTCCGAATAGAGAGACGGGTAAATATCCAGGGGCTGCTTTTTTGAATGGCGTGGCGATTGATACGGTAAATCGGGTGCTTTATACGGATGATGAGTATTTTGTGATGGGGATAAAGCTGCCAGAAAGATAGCTTGGAATGCGTTGGAAGTTCATTAATCGAAAGGAAAAAGAGAAGGCATTTCCTAATGCCTTCCCTTTTTTAATCTTTTTTAATCTTTTTTCAAAAGCTTACTCCTCTACTTCCTCATACTCCTCAATCGCCGGACAAGTACAAATCAAATTTCTATCGCCATATGCACTATCCACTCGTCCAACACTTGACCAGAATTTAAATCCTTCTCGTAAATAAGGCAATGGATATGCTGCTTTTTGACGGCTATAAGGCAACGTCCACTCATCTGCAGTTATAGTTTCAGCAGTATGTGGTGCATTGTGCAGAACATTGTTATCGGTGGTATAATCACCTTTAGCAATTTCTTCAATCTCCGCGTGAATTGCTAGCATCGCATTACAGAAACGGTCTAATTCATCTTTACTTTCACTTTCTGTGGGCTCAATCATTAAAGTACCTGCCACTGGAAATGACAACGTTGGCGCATGAAAACCATAGTCCATCAAACGTTTCGCTACATCCTCTGCACTTACCACAGATTTATATGGTCGAAGGTCAATAATCATTTCGTGCGCTGCCCGTCCTTTATCACCGGTATAGAGAATCGGATATTTATCTTCCAATCGTGCTTTAATGTAATTAGCATTCAGAATCGCATATCTCGTCGAATCTGTCAACCCTTTTTTACCCAACATACGGATATAAGCGTAAGAAATCAACAAAATACTCGCGCTTCCCCAAGGTGCTGACGAAATTGCAGATGTGCCCTGTTCGCCACCAGCATTATCTATTAAAACATGCTTTGGTAAAAACGGTGCAAGACTATCATTTACACAAATTGGTCCCATACCCGGTCCGCCACCTCCGTGAGGAATCGCGAAAGTTTTGTGTAAATTCAAGTGACAAACATCTGCGCCAATCAAGCCCGGGTTAGTCAAACCAACTTGCGCATTCATATTCGCACCGTCCATATAAACCTTACCGCCATTCTGATGAATGATGTCGCAAATTTCAATAATTTCTGTCTCAAAAACGCCGTGCGTCGATGGATAAGTTACCATCAAAGCCGACAAGTTTTCAGCATGCTTTTCTACTTTTTCTTTCAAATGTGCTACGTCAATATTTCCTCGTTCGTCGCATTTAACCACGACAACTTTCATTCCTGCCATGACCGCACTCGCTGGATTTGTACCGTGAGCAGAATCTGGAATAATCACGATATTTCGATGCGTATCACCATTAGATTCGTGGTAAGCACGAATCGTCATTAAGCCAGCATACTCACCTTGTGCGCCTGAATTTGGTTGCAACGAACAAGCCGTAAAACCCGTAATTTCAGACAAATAAGCTTCTAGTTCTCGGAAAATTTCGCGGTAACCTTCCGTTTGGTCAGCTGGCGCAAATGGATGAATTGCAGAAAAATGTTTCCAGGAAACAGGAATCAATTGCGTCGCTGCATTCAATTTCATCGTACAGCTACCCAATGGAATCATCGAGTGCATCAAGGACAAATCACGGTTTTCCAAACGCTTGATATAGCGCATCATTTTGGTTTCCGTGTAGTAAGTATTGAAAACAGGGTGCGTCATAAATTCGCTTTCCCGAACCAATTTTGCTGGAATATTCAACACCTCTTTTTCAGAAAAATCAACTTCCGAACTCGTCCCTTTTGCTTCATTAAAAATGCTGAAAATCAAGTCCAAATCTTCCTCGGTCACTGTTTCGTTCAAAGAAATCTGAATGCAAGAATCACTCTCATCACAAGTTTGACTATAATTAAAATTAACCTCATTGACGTTTGCCAAATGGTGAATTCTATCTTTTAAATCCGCGTCCACTTTAATACAAAGTGTATCGAAATAATGCTCATTGCATTGTTTGTAGCCCAACTTGGTTAAGTTATTGTCCAAAATTTGAGCATACGTATGAACCCGTGTCGCAATTGCCTTGATGCCTTTCGGCCCATGCCATGTCGCATACATTCCCGCCATAATAGCCAACAAAGCTTGCGCTGTACAAATATTAGAAGTCGCTTTCTCCCGTCGAATATGTTGCTCGCGAGTCTGCAAGGCCATTCGCAAAGCAGTTTTTCCCGTTCGGTCTTGCGAAACACCAATGATACGTCCAGGAATTACTCGTTTGAATTTTTCTTTTGTTGTGAAAAACGCGGCATGTGGTCCACCAAAACCCATCGGCACACCAAATCGCTGTGTATTTCCAACCACGGCATCCGCGCCCCATTCACCGGGAGGCGTCAACAATGCCAAACTCAAAATATCCGCTGCTACAGTCGTATAAACATCTCTACTTTCTGCTTCTTCCACAAATGCTCGGTAGTCATCTACTCGACCAAATTTGCCTGGATATTGTAATAAAATTCCAAACGTTTTATCGTTGAATTTATAATCTTTCCAATCACCAACTAGGACATTGATACCAATTGGCGTAGCGCGCGTTTTTAAAATATCAATCGTTTGCGGCAAAACTTGTTTGTCCACAAAAAACTCATTGATAGATTCGCCTTTATTGCGTTTATTCTTTTGTCCAAAAAACATCGCCATTGCTTCCGCCGCTGAGGTGCCTTCATCCAACAAAGATGCATTCGCAATTGGCAAGCCTGTCAAATCACTCAACATCGTCTGGAAATTTAACAAAGCCTCTAAGCGACCTTGCGAGATTTCTGCTTGATATGGCGTGTATTGCGTGTACCAACCTGGATTTTGAAAGATATTCCGTAGAATCACCGACGGCGTAACCGTGTCATGATAGCCCATCCCAATATAGGATTTATAAGCTTTATTCATCACGGAGATTTCTTTGAGTTCTCGCAGGTATTCCAATTCTGTTTGTGCTTCAGGTACATTCAATTCCCCTTGCAAACGGATATTGTCAGGTACGGTCTCATCAATCAGTTGGTCAAGCGAATTAACCCCAATTGTGGACAGCATTTCATTGGTTTCGGTTTGGTTAGGACCGATGTGTCGGTCTGTAAACTGGTCAAAAAATTTAATTTTGCTCATGCTCAGTTTTATTGCCGTTTTTCTTTGTCATTCTGACCGAACTGGAGGAGTCTAGCGTGATAGTCCGTGCAGATTCCTTCATTTTGGTCAGAATGACAAGAAAAAAAGCGGAATGACAAGATAAAGCCGCGAAGGTACAATTTTTACTATTGAAAATCCACACCGAAGTAACACGTAAATTGTCATTAGGTTTTCTAACTTTTCTTTCAAAAATACCCTTTTATTTTCTTTAGATATTGAGAAAAATGAAGTAATTTGCCGATGTAGAATGCACTCAAAGAACTAAAGGTTAGAATTTTACTGCTCATTTATTAGTTGTTGTTCCAGAATTTATTTCGTCATTTTGACACTTCTTTGTCATTCCGACTCAAATAAAAAAAAATAACATAGCTAACATTCCAACTACTGCATACCAAATTTTCTGCTCACAACTCACTTTATGCAAAATTCACCATTTTGCATAGCAACCGTATTATTTAAGTGCTTGGACACAATTAACCGAATATCTAAAAAGTATCTTTTCCGTTATTTTCCTCTAAAAAGTAGTTCAATAAAGGGATTATTTAAGAATTTTTTAGAGAAAACTAACAAAAAAATCTTACTCCTTTGATTGTTCGATTATTTATGTCCAGGTACTTACATTGATGAAAACTGACATGCATAATGAAATCTACCCTGCGTATAGCAATTGTTCAAGAGTCGCCTGTTTATTTAAACTTGCGGCAAAGTCTTGAAAAAGTAGAAATTTTAATCGAAGAAGCCGCTGACCAAAACGCTGACCTTGTTGTCTTTGGCGAAACTTGGCTTTCAGGCTATCCCGCATGGCTTGATCACTGTCCTGAAGTTGCACTTTGGGGGCACGAACCGACCAAACAAGTCTTCGCTCGTATGATGCACAACAGCATCGCTGTGCCAAGTAACGAAACTAATTTTTTGGGAAAGCTTGCCAAGAGACATCGCATTCATCTTGTGATTGGTGTGAATGAGGTCGTCCAATCGGGCGCAGGTAGCGGCACGATGTACAATAGTGTACTAACTTTTAATGATAAAGGCGAAATTGCCAATCATCATCGAAAATTGATACCGACTTATACGGAGAAACTACTGTATGGGGTAGGAGATGGGCATGGATTGAAAGCGGTGGAAACTACTTGTGGCAACATCGGTTCGCTTATCTGTTGGGAACATTGGATGCCGCTGGCTCGGCAAACAATGCACAATTCGGGGGAACTTATTCACATTGCTTTATGGCCAGCTGTTCATGAAATGCACCAAATCGCCAGCCGTCAATATGCATTTGAAGGTCGTTGTTTTGTGATTGCTGTAGGACAAATTATGCGGGTTAAAGATATTCCGCCAGAGCTGGAAATTCCCAAGCATTTAAAAGATAATCCGAATGAATTTTTGTTGAATGGCGGCAGTGCGATTATTGCGCCTGATGGATTCTATGATATGAAACCGCGGTATGATACGGAAGGTTTGTTCATACATGAAATTGATGATTTAGGACAAGCCTTTCGGGAGCGCATGACGTTGGATGTGACGGGACATTATCAAAGGAAGGATGTGTTCGAATTGAAGGTAAATAAAGAGCGGGTTTGAGGTCTTTTATCATACCGACCGAAGTGTAGAAATTTGGCGGGATACTACATTTAGATTCCTCCATTTCGGTCGGCATGACAAAGAAAATTAAGCCATAAAAATTACCCAAGAACATCAATTTATTTTTTCCTCGTTCCTTACATTGCTTACACCAAATCGAAATATTCCCTGTCGTGGACTTCTTGCCTTTCAAAAAAGCAGTCGTTAAACTTCCTGTTTCATTTATTTTTTTAGCTGATTATAGAAAGAAAAAATCCGACATATCGTTGCGGTAAACGTTCAAAGTATAGCCACAATAATTATCCGTTCCAAGGGTGAGGGTGCTTGGTATTCAACGGTTGTTACTCCGGTTTCAATGATTTTTTAGGTTTCTTAAACGGAAAATAGTCCTGTCCAAAAGTGTCGATTATTTGAGGGTATCTACTTGAAAGACCTGATTTTCAAAAAGGACATAAAAATCTGTTAACTTTTTCATAAAAAAACGCAAAAGCCTATTTCTATCCAAAAAAAGGGCAAAAAGTGTCATTCTTCTAAAATTTCCGACAGGCATCGCTAATGACCCCTAACTTTGGCTCAGATTCAAAACGGCTTAATAATATTTTACTTGCGTTAGAATCTATTTTATTCATTTCTAAACACATGAACTTAGCATAGTAATTAACATTTCTAATACCTTTTAAAAACTTAAAAGATGAAAACAGTTGTGCTGATTTTAATGCTATTGACAACAGTAAGTGGATTTGCTGAAAATGCAGAAATGGCTTCCTTTTGGGTTGTTTTTTCTGATAAAAGCCACTCTATTTATTCCATTAACCAACCTGCTGAATTCTTGTCTGATAGAGCGATTGAACGTCGCCAGAAACAAAATATTCCTATCAAGGAGAATGATTTTCCTGTCAATCTGAATTACTTAAACCAACTAAAAAATCAGGGGGCAATTATCAAATTCACCTCTCGATGGTTTAATGCTGCTGCGGTTGCTTGTACGAAAGAAAACGTCCAACAAATTGCTAAATTACCGTTTGTAAAATCCGTTGAATATGTTGGTAAACATTTCCGAAATGCAAAGACTTTGCAGCAGAAAAAAGGGAAACCTAAAACCATTAAACGAGCGTTTTTGAATAAATATGGCTATGCCAAAACACAAATCGAAATGCTTAAAGGCGTCCGATTACACGAATTAGGGCTGACGGGCTACGGACAGATGATTGCCGTACTTGATGCTGGTTTCACAGATGTAGGATCTTCTATTTTCTTTGAAGAAAGTCGCCAAAAAAATCGATTGCTTCACGCTTATGATATCATTGAATCCGACACGGATGTTTATGAATCTTCCAAACATGGAACGCAGGTATTGTCCGTCATGGCTGCTAATATTCCGGGCGTTATGGTTGGAACGGCACCTGATGCGATTTACGTTTGCATTAAAACGGAAGACATTCGGGGGGAGTTTCGGACGGACGAATGTGCTTGGGTAAGAGGGTTGGAATACGCAGACAGTTTGGGGGTTGATGTGGTCAATTCTTCGCTCGGCTACACAATTTTTGATGATGGTGAAATGGATTACCAACAAGAAGATTTGGATGGAAAAACTTCCTTGACTTCGCAAGCTGCCGAAGTCGCATTTTCCAAAGGTATGATAGTCGTCAACAGCGCAGGAAATGAAGGGAAAAATGATTGGAAAGGCTTGGCAATGCCTGCTGATGGACCCAATGTCTTGGCAATAGGGGCAGTGAATCAAGACAATCAGAAATGCGATTTTAGCTCAATTGGTTGGGTATCTAACCGAGGGGTAAAACCAGACTTGGTAGCATTGGGTATAGATGTGGCGGTAGTTTCGGGCGAAAAAGCCATCGTCCTTTCTGGGCAAGGCACTTCTTATGCTGCCCCTTTAGTAAGTGGTTTGGTGGCTACCTTGTGGCAAGCTTATCCGTATGCAACGAATCAACAAATAATGGAAGCCATCAGAAAAACAGCAAACTCTGCACTGCATCCAAATCAGGAAACAGGGTTTGGGGTTCCTAATTTTTCTGCGGCTTTCAATTATTTAGAAATGAAAGAAAAATAAGAAACTTTGGTAGCGGAATAATCATTGCTACCTTTTTTAATCTTTACAAAAATTCATTTAAAGCAATTTTATTCGACTCATTAAAAGGGGCTTCTGGGACTTGCTAATAGGAATTAACTTTCGACCAATTACCAAAGAATTATTTTCAATATTGTCGATTTTATTAAAATTGACAATATATGTTCGGTGTACTTTTTGAAAATATTCCGCAGGCACTTTCTCCAGTACAGACTTAAGAGTGCTGTAAATAATATGTTTGCTCGTCGTTGTAACAATCATTACGTAGTCACGGATATTTTCAAAATAAAGAATGTCATCAACGTTCAATCGAATCAAATGTCCTTTCTCTTTGATAAACAGTTGTTTATTGTAGACAGGAGAATAATGGGAAAATGCCGAAAAAATAGACCACCAAGCTTTTTCAACCACCTGTTTAAATTGTGGATAAGGGATAGGCTTGATTAAATAACCAATTGCGTTATATTTGAAGGCAGCAATGGGATGTTGAGGGTCAGAAGTAGTGAAAATTATATTGGGGACAGTTGGTAATTGGTCTAAAAATTCCATGCTGTTTGTGCCAAGCATTTTTACGTCTAAAAACACCAAATCAATCTCTGAAGGAACGTAGTGGTCGATGGCAGCCTGACCGGAAGAGTAAATTGCCTTTAAATCAATTGCATCTGTTTTTTTACAGTATCGTTCCAAGGTTTTGAGGCAGAGGTGTTTATCATCTATGAGTACGCAGTTTAAATTCATAATTAAGGATTAGCCATTATTCCAAGCAGTTGCTACTTGAATAAAATTTATGTTATTTCAGATGTATTTTACGAGGAACGCCAGACGACGAGGTTTTTATTGAATAGTGTGCAGTTTTT
>JBLHWU010000221.1:0-10159 GCA_047629355.1 Saprospiraceae bacterium
TGTTGATTGCAATATGTATGTGGGACATCCTTTTTTAAAATCCTAATATGAGCAAAAATCCTTGAAAACCAGTCATTTAACCTGACTAGAAGAGGTGAAGGTCGTTTTTATAATCTCTAAGCAGTGGTTCGTCTCGCTTTTTATTTAAAGGAGTATCGACTAACAAAAGCCAAAAATAGAGCCAATTGTTGAGATACACAACTTTTTTGAATAGGTATTTTTCGGTAATTTTGCTTTTCAAAATGAAAAAAACATTCATTTTAAAATTTTGTTTTTACTTTCGTACCCAAAACCTTACTTTTTTTCAAAAATTTAATCAACGCCTAATAATATGTTTTTATCGTTTTTTTACGCTTTACGCAAACATGGCATTCCTGTCAGTCTTCACGAATATTTAGCATTGATGGAAGCGTTGAAGCAAAATATTATCCAATATAATGTGGAAGATTTTTATGGCTTGAGTAAGGCTATTTTTGTAAAAACAGAAGGACATTTAGACCGTTTTGATAAAATTTTTGGCGAATATTTTCAAGGATTAGATGCCATTCCTGATAACTTTTTTGAAACAGAAATCCCTGGTGATTGGTTGAAGAAGTTTTTTCGAAATGAACTATCTGATGAAGAACGCGAAAAATTGGAGAAGCTCGGCGGATTGGATGCCTTGATGGACCGTTTTAAAGAACTCTTGGAAGAACAAAATGAAGAACACAATGGCGGAAACAAATGGATTGGTACCGGCGGCACCTCTCCGTTTGGGCACAGCGGCTACAATCCTGAAGGCTTTCGAATAGGCGGTAAAAGTCGCCACCGAAGAGCCATCAAAGTTTGGGAAAAACGGGAGTTTCAAAACCTCGATGACAGCATCGAACTCAATACCAGAAACATCAAAATGGTACTAAAACGCCTCCGCATTCTTACCCGCGAAGGCATTGCTGAAGAACTGGATTTGGACGGTACGATCCGCCAAACTTCTAAAAATGCAGGCATGCTTGACATATCTATGCAAGCCTCCAAAAAAAACCGCGTAAAAGTATTGATGTTAATGGATATTGGCGGCTCAATGGATGACCACGTTCGATTGTGTGAGCAACTGTTCTCAGCGGCTAAAGGGGAATTCAAGCACCTCGAATTTTTCTATTTTCACAATTGCCTCTACGAATCAGTCTGGAAAAACAACCGTCGTCGCTTCAATGAGCGCACCCCTACCCTCGAACTATTGGCAAAATACAACCGTGATTATAAGGTCATTTTTGTCGGCGATGCTACCATGTCTCCTTATGAAATTTTCTACCGAGGTGGCAGTGTCGAGCATTACAATGACGAAGCAGGTATCACTTGGTTAAAACGAATAAAAGAGCATTTTAAAGATGTCATTTGGATAAATCCAACGCCAGAATATGAGTGGGCATATTATGAAACGGTTACTTCGGTACGTGAATTTTCTGACAATAAAATGTTTCCGATGACCGTGGACGGACTGACGAAAGCGATGAAATGTTTAAAAAATGGGAAGAATACCTGGGAAAATAAAGTCTGGGAATAAAATATGCGCCTTAGAAACGCAAAAAAATAACTATAGATTCTATTTATTTCGCGTTCCTTAATGATCATTCAGGTTAGGAAGTTGGTGAAAAATAAGGTGCCCACTCTCTTAATCCTGTCGGTTAATTTAATTAATTATTGCGGTACTTCGTTAAACATACTCGTCATAGCTAAGACTATACCAGCGTTTTCTGCCTCATTCAAACACAATACTCAACTAGGTTCATCCTACATTATTCATTTGAATGACTACTTATTAACGAACGCACCAAATCTTAACCAACAATTATATACCTTTGGACTTTTATAAAAGCATCGTAATTAATCGCCGTAATCATGACTCGAAAAAGTCTTGTCAAATCTATTTCCTTACAATGGGACTTGCGCCAAGGTCCTTTTCGAGCGTTTTTTCCAAGTACGGAAGAAGACCGAAAGCGTTGCGCGCATTTGGCACAGAATGAACTATTTGAGGAAGATTACAGCACAGTTACAGCTGACGGCGACCAAATTATTCGCCAAATTGCAGCTTGTGAAGATACCCGAACGGGTGAAATTGTTGCCTGCCTTTTCTTAGAAGATGCCCTACAGATGAGCAATTCTTCTAAAAAAAGTAAGATTTATAATCTTTCGCTTTTCAATGAAGACCAACTTTCTGAAACCGTCATTCTATCTCACCTTTCCTTAAATAATATTGAGCAAAAAGCAACCGTAGCGCAAGTTTTCCTGAGTCATTGTTTCATCGAAATTTTAAAAGCCCGAGGGCAAGCCATGGTGATTTCTTGCGATATTGGCTATTTTTCTATTTACAAACGATTGGGCATGCGTCCTATCGGTTCATTAACTAAATCCAATAAAGGTGGCTCTCTTATTCCTATGATTTTTATTCCAGACCAAAATTATTTGTCACTAATTTCCTCTCCCGTTTTAGATACCTTGCGAGGGGCAAATTTTGACGAGTATAAAACCATCTGTGCTTGGTATTACAAATTGGTAAAGGAGAATAGTGAACTACAGATTGGGTCAGCCGTTTATCCTGAAAACAACGCAGAATTTCTCGCTCATCAATCCATTACGGAAGGCCTGAGTGAAGCTGGATTAAGTGCTTTTTTAGACAAAGCAATGGTTGTCAATTGTCGGGAAGATGAGGTTTTATTAATGGAAAATGATGGCGGTCGTACCTTCGGTTTTATTCAGAAAGGCGTCGTCAAAGTCGTCATTGGTGGCAAAACGGTAGTCCTACTCAGCGAGGGGGATATTTTTGGTGAATTGGCTTTTATTTTGAATAGTAAACGTACCGCGCAGGTTATCGCTGCAAGTGATGAAACGGAAATTGTACTCTTTAGTGCAACAGCCCTCAATTCTTTGGAAAATGAAGCGGATAAAGTCGCGATTTGGCGAAATTTAGCGAGAGTTTTGGCACAGCGAGTTGTACTAACGAATCGATTGTTGGGTTGATTTAGTTATTGAGCAATCAACCAATTACAAAGGCAATTCTACTTCAAACATCACGGATACTTCCTCTTTCGGTCCACCGCCATCGAATCCGAGCGGACCAAATAGCAAAAAATTATAAAAAGGAAAGTAAAACATAAACGACGAATAGCCGTCGCGACTATCATACCAGCCACCAAATCCAAGCATGTCTTGAGCAATATGAAAGCAACAAATCAAGGGCAGACCTGCCAATAATTTATCAGCTAAGCAGTCTTTTTTAAACCCATAAAAAGGAGCAAAAGTGCGTAAATCAGACCTTGTAAAAAGCCAAAAAGCAAGGGTGCAGAATGCTGACTAAAGTAAAATGGCATATAATTATGATTATTTGTAAAAAATTGTTTATAACCATATATTCCCATGAAAAAAATCCACTTCCAACATCCGCACCGACAAGCTCATTTTGAATTTTTCAACAACATGAACCATCCCTATTTTAATATTTGTGCAAATGTAGAGTTGACTGAATTCATTCCATTTTTAAAAGACAAGAAAATTCCGTTTACGCCGTCTATCGTTTATTTAATTAGTAAAACTGCGAATAGTATTAAGGAATTTCGATGGCGCATTCAAGAGAAAAAAGTAGTGGAACATGCGGTAGTTCACCCTTCTTTTTCCGTTTATACGGAGGTGGCAGATGTGTTTAGTTTTTGTGAAGTAGAACATCAGGATGCTTTTCCTGCTTTTGTAAATGATGCGCAGAAACGGATGGAAGAAATGCGGCAAAATCCAAGTTTTTCAGATAAGAACGGACGGGATAATTGCTTGTTTTTATCCTCCATTCCTTGGGTATCTTTTACCGGTTTCCAACATGCAATGCAAGCACATCCGACAGATTCTGTACCGAGAATTGTCTGGGGAAAGTATTTTGAAGAAAATGGAAAAATTAAAATGCCCTTGTCTGTGCAAGTACATCATGCAGTGGTGGATGGGCAGCATGTAGGTCAGTTTTTTCAGGAGTTTGAACGATTGGCACAGGAATTAACGCAGGTATCTGATACGCGATAGCACGTATCGAATGCCTGTAAAACAAAAAGAGGCAATTCGCAAGCTGCGAATTACCTCCAAACTTAATCAAATGAGAAATTCTTTATGATGGTCTAACATTCTAAAAAGAATGCAGTCATTTTACTATTGAAAAAATGGTCTTGTACTTGAAATAACCCAGCGTATGAAACAGTTTTAAGTCCAATGACTATTCATGATATTCAAAAAACATACCTTAAATCACAAATGCTTACCCAAAACAGTAAACAAGCACAAAAAAAACAATACACAACCAAATAAATTGGTTAAAATAAAGACAGATAGCAAATTTAGAGTGTATGCACTATTGTGCGCTGATTGGATTATAGGACAGTTTTCAATTGAGGTTGGAGTTCCTCTTTTTATTCTTTTTTCACGCGAGACTAATAAGATTTGAGCTACAAAGATAAAAAAAATTATTAATTGGTTGATTTTTTGGGGGTAAAGTATTTTTTTTCGGTAATAATTTTTCAGAAATCTTCGTTATTTCTCTTAAATCTCGTGTTTTTTACTGAAGTTTAAACCATTTTTAAACCCCATCTTATTTTTTCAGTCAAATCCAAAATTAAGCCTTTGCTATGCGTCTAATGTCAATATTTCTTTATTTAAGCCTTCTTTTCTTCTTTTCTTGCACAAAAAAAGAAATTACCGTCAATCAAACCAATTTTACTGAAACGATTGATGGCAATGTTGCACCTCCCTTTAAAGGCGTCACGACGATTCAAATTCAGAATTACATCAACAAAATTTACATTGATTTGGTTGGCCGCGAACCGAGCATAAGTCAAATGGACGACCTTTCTTTATATTTAAAAAATAACACCTTATCTGATGCTGCCCGCGACCAAGTCATTTCAGACTTGATGAATTCCGATGATTATTACAATCGTTTGTGGGAAGTTTATAGTAGCAACATGCTGCAAGGATATTCGCAAGAAGATGTGACTGAACAAATTCAAACGCTTGATTATTTGATTGACCTTTTTACACAGCAGGGCGAAGACTTCATCGTCCAAATTTTGGAGCAAGAGCGAATTGAATTTGTCAATATGCAAAACGCCATTACTCAGTATGCTGCAAGTGAAATTGGGATTGATATTTTTATTGCAAGAATGATAAACAATGCAGTTTTTGAAGAAATTAATATGGGTAGTGAAAACTTTGTTATCGCCTCTTTTGAAAACCTTTTCAAAAGACAACCTACTGATAATGAACTGGTTAATAGTATCACGATGGTTGATGGCATCTCTGCACAATTGCTATTTTTGGATGGCTTATCTAAATCTGATTTTGTGGAAATCATGACGACTGTTCCCGAATTTTATCAAGGTTTAACCATTGATATTTATCAAAATTTATTGGCGAGATTGCCCAATTCACAAGAAATGACGGAAGCTACTGTTGAAAACGAAAGCTATCAAATGATACAGCGACAGGTGATGAAAACGGCAGAATACGCAGGCTTTTAAGCAGTTTTGATTTGCCAATTTTTAAAATAAAAAAAGAATTTTTATATGAAAAATAGCATTCTTTCTTTAGTCTTTTTAGTCGGTTTAACCTTGACCTTTTCTAATTGTAAAAAAGAAATCGTCACTCAGAATGAGGTCAATACTGGCTATACCTATAATGTTGACAACGAAATTATCTATCAATCGAATGTCGAAAAAACGCGACAAAAAACGCCCGAATTATACATTTCGATTCTCTATTCTAACCTTTTTCAAACCACCATTCCCGCTAATGATTTGTCCCAACTCGCAGGCATCCGCGCCGCTACGGGCGACAAACAATTGGCGGACGAACTGTTTCTAAACGCCTTCGTCAATGGCGGCAATGCCATCATCCCAACCAATCAGCAGATGCGCGACGACATAGAAGCCTTCATTGCCGAGACTTATTTGCGGTTCTTTTTGCGCGTTCCAACGGCATATGAGGTTTATGAATTGAAAAAGGAAATCGAAGCGGACAATCAGTTGACGCCAGAATTAATTTATCAAGGATTTGCCTTGTCGAACGAATATAAATTTTATTAAATAGGTACTCGGTGTTGGGTATCGGGTACTGGGCTTCAACGCCTCCGCCCAATACCCAGTACCCAATACCCAATACCTACGAAAGATGAAAAGAAGAAATTTCTTAAAAAAAGCAGGAATTACAGCAGCTGCACCCTTTATTTTACCATCGGGACGATTGTTTGCAGCGACAGGAGCACGGGTGGTAAATCACGTCGTTTTTGTCTTATTTGCAGGTGGAATTCGGCAGCAAGAATCGGTTAGTCAGCAATATTTGGCGAACCAAGGAACGAATTCAGAGGGAAATATCATGCGCAATATGTTGGAAGGTGATGCGCCAATTAATAATATTGTCTACGAACAATGGGCACCAATTTTAAATCAGCCGTTAGCAAAACAAGGCTCTTTTTTCAAAGAAGTTTTGTATAAAAATGGCCCGACGGGACACTATAACGGACATACCGTCGCGATGACGGGCAACTATACCGAGACGGGTTTGAATTTGAATATCAATCCCGAATTTCCGACCATTTTTGAATATTATCGGAAGCATTCTGACCCTGCGCGAAGTGCACTAAATTCGTGGTGGATTTCAGAAGGACTCGGACCTTATCCGTCCTTGAATTATAGTCAGCATTCTGGTTATGGGGCGCTGTATGGAGCTAATTATCTACGCCCAGCCAGTTTGATTAGTCAGGCAGGATTGAACCAATTGGGGGCGGCAGTAAATTATCAGCCTGATGATGTTGACCGTATTTTGAAAATAAAAAATATGCTTGACCGCAACTTTAGCAGTCAGGCGAATGCCTTACCGGGTATTCAAAATACGCTGAATGAACGGGAAATGATTAAGGCGTATTATTTGGAAACACTGGACAATGTTTTGAACGGAAGCTTTAAATGGGCGACGCCGAATAATGCGCTGAATGAATTGACCGGAGATTTGTTGGCATTAAGTGGGGCGTGGTCGGTGCTTGACCGTTTTACGCCAGAATTGACGGTGGTAAATACCACTAATTTGGACATTTGCCACAGTGATTTTTCTGGTTATTTGGGGGCAATGCACAAGGCGGATTATGGCGTTGGTTGGTTGTGGAACAAAATTCAAAATCACCCTGTTTTGGCAAACGATACAATTATGATTTGTATGCCAGAGCATGGTCGAAATTTGGCGACCAACAATGTCAATGATAGCAATGGCTTCGGTGCTTATGACCACACGGGCGACGAAAATTCGCGGCGGTTGTTTGCGATGATTGCAGGACCAGAAGATAAAGTGATTCGGGATGAATTTGGGTCTTTGGGCAATGCAGCAGCGGAGTCGATTGATATTGTGCCGACGATTGCGCATATTTTGGGATTTGAGGAGGATATTCCGAGTGGGATGTTGCCAGGAAGGGTTTTAAATGAGGCGTTTTATTAATTGTAAATCTCAATTTTCAATTTTCAAAAAATTAAACTATATTTTCAATAGTGGTCGGAGCGCTCTTGGCGCTCCAAACGCTATTGAAAACAGTCATATAAAACTTTTATTCACCATAATAAAACCATTTTCATTAAAAATTTGGTAGTGCCACAAATGTGCACTTTTACAGTTTAGGTGCTTTTGTTTATCAAATCGTTTTTATCCTTTAATACCTCTCCCGCGTTGCCGTAGGCAACGCGCACGGTGTTTTTTGAAGTTCAAAAATCTTACGATTTGCTCGCTGCTCAAACTTAAAAGAACCTTCGTTTACACGGTAATAAATCACTTTTTCAATAAATGGTGGTGCACATTTGTTACACTACCAAAAATTTGACTTATTTCAAATGAAAAATATGAACAAATCAATCCTATTTCTTTTCGGCATCGCTTTCCTACTCTACGCCTGTTCAGAAACGACTTCTGAAGTCACTATCGAACCAGAAATGCCCGTCAATCCATTTGATGGCATTGATTATTCGACGGGCATGGAGGAAATGATGCTGCCAGATTCTCATACATTTTTGGGCTTGCATACCTATATCTTTTCGTCAAGTTGCAATCAACCAGGGTGTCACGATGGGACGTTTGAACCTAATTTTCGGACGGTGCAAAGTGCGTACAATTCGCTAGTGCTGCATCCCATTAATAAGAACTATGAATTTGCCGTGGATGGGCGCGAACCACTCCCCTGTCGCGTCACACCGGGGCAGCCGAATGCGTCGATGATGTGGCATCGGTTGACGATGCACAATCCGCCGAATTTCGAATTGATGCCATCGAGTGGAGAAGTGCTTTCTGATAAAAAATTGGACTTGATTGAAGAATGGATTTTGAATGGCGCGCGCGATATTTATGGCAATGAGCCGATGCCGACGAGCCAGCAGCCGTTTAGTTTTGGTATAATTGCCTATTTAAATAATTTTCGGATAGATACCATTCGTCCGGGGTCGCCGTTTAATACGTTTCAGACCTTGGATAATCAGGAAATTGAGCTGTGGTTTGGGTATTTAGATTATGATTTGAATGGCAATTTCCAATTTGGTAATACGCTGACATACAACAAGTTAAAACTATCAAAAAATCTTTACGATTTCTCTGATGCGATTGAATTGGATTTAGAAATTGTGCCAACTCCATTGTTAATCAATAGTATTTTTAGTCAGCCAGACCAGAACGAATTCCCGTATTATCAGCGAGTCATTTTTAATCCAAATGACCTTGGTTTTTCGGCTGGAGACCTCGTTTTTATGCGGTCGTATATCAAAGATGCGGACCATGATGAAGTGACGGAAAATCCGCAGACGGATACGCAGGTGGCGTTGCAGTTGTACTTTAGTTTTATGATTAATTGAGTGAATGATTAAGCAAAAGAGTTTGGCAAAGGGAATTTGAGAGGTAAAAGGTTTGTAAGAACCTTTTACCCCTCAAAAACCACCCTCGCGCCGCCGCAGGTGGCGCGGCAAGTGTTGATATTAGAATCATTTTTGAAAAAAGAAAAGCAATGAATTTTTATAAAATAATCATCCTATTTTTAATCATTGGCGTGGCGTCTTGCACCAAAGAAAGCACAACTATCAATGACAATAATGAACCGAATCCGATGGTTAGCATCGTACCCGAAATTTCGCTCGAAAGCGTCTCTGCTACCGAGGTAATGGCGTACGAAGATTCCTTGGCATTTGTGATAAAATATACAGATGGAGACGGTGATTTGGGCGACGCAGATGCGGATATTATGTCGATTAAAGTGGTCGATACGCGCGATGTAGAGAATTTAATTTTCAACTATCATTTCTCGCCACGCGCGCCCTTGGATGCGGAAATTACGATAACGGGGACCTTGGAAATTGTGCTGCAAAACACCATTCTATTAGATGGAAATAATGCGCAGGAGACGACGACTTTTAAAATAAAAATTAAGGATAGAGCTGGAAATTGGAGCAATGAGGTAGAGACGGAGGTAATTACGATTTTGTGATTTTAAAGTAAAAATAGCTCATTTTTATTTCAATTATGCCTTCTTAAATAGTGCCTGTACGGAAACACTTAATGTTCTAAAAATCAATGAATTAAGTTAGTATTTGACTACAATAAGAGAGATAAAAACCGTATATTGAGGACTAAAACCCTCCATTTTACAAGGTTTTTAACCAAGAGTTATTCACACTCACTTTAAAAGTCAAAAAAATGCGTGCACGATTTCAACAGCAACTGAGTTTAGAAGTAATCCCAATAAATGAGGTAGCAATAAACAGAAGAACTCGACATCAGTTAGCCCCGCTGCTGGTCACTTTACAATATGCGTTCATTGACAAAGAATTAAGCGAAGAAATCTTTAAAATATTAGAGGTCAAAATACTGAAAGGGAAGAAGCGGACGGGAGGCTTAGGCATGAGTCTGTGGGAGATATTAGTTTTGGGAACAAATAAGTTGAATTTGGAAATAGATTATGATTTCTTACACGATTTGGCGAACAGTCACACCGAATTACGTGGTATCTTGGGTGTTGAAAGAAGTGACTATACAAGCGGTAAGAAATATGACGATCAAACCTTGGTAGACATGGTAGACAATGTCAAATTATTGGATGAAGAGATGATACATGAAATCAGTGATGTCATCG
>JBLHWU010000222.1:0-10084 GCA_047629355.1 Saprospiraceae bacterium
TTCTTTTGCCCTTATTTTTTACTTTTGAAACAGTCATTATGTATAGATAACTCCTATTTCAAAAGCAAAAACTAAGACCAAAATAAACGAGGATAGTTGGGGAACTTATTCTTTCACCGTTACTAAGAATCGAGTTACACAGTTTAATATGGGGTATATGATGAGCTTCTAAGTAGCTATTGCTGCTTGAATTAAATGGGACTGCCCGTTAGCTTTTGATGCTGACGGGCAGTTTTTGTTTTTATGGGAATTAGCATCCAGGTTATGATTCATATCGTGGTACTAATTTGACTTCAATTGAGTCCCAAACAAGCTCTAATCAAACGCCAATGTTGTTTTCTTTAGCATCTCCAAGTTTTCTGCGCCCTCTTTGATTAAATAAAATTGTTTCATTTCCACATTTTCAAAAGTGACTTTCGATTGCGTAACATTTGGCCAAGTTACCTCTATTTCATTAATATTTTGGGCATCCTCTAAGCCAATTTCCAACTGCAAACTATTTCCACCAAAACTGCCTCCTTGATTCACCCAACGGTAAATCTCTCGTTTTTGACCATTTTTAGTCGTAATGGATAATTGGACTTTTGCACCAATTGCTGCTCGATTGGCGGTTGTACCTTCTAATTTTAGGGTAACCCAATTAAGTTGGTTTCCATAAGGGTTAAGAAAAAGGGCATCACTAAAAACATCATTTTCATAAGCTCCGCCAAGGACACAAAAAATATCTTGGTCGCCATCATTGTCCACATCTGCGAAGCCTACGGCATGCCCTTTTTGCGAATGTCCAAATCCTCCAGCGGTCGTTACATCTTGTAATTGTTTGCCTTTATTATTTCGATACATTTTATTGGGTACAATCGCCGAAAACTTAGGATTTCCAGTTCCCAGATATGTGTCTAAATAACCGTCGTTATCAATATCCCCGAAGTTAGACCCCATAACAAACAATGAATTTTTCATACCTAATTTTGCCGACTCATCTATAAATGCGCCATCGTGGTTGTTTTTATAAAACTTGGGAGTTTCTCCGGTATATTTTCCCTGTGCATTCGTCACCAACATTTCTGCTGGACTTTCCAAATTGGCATTGCCCGTCCCAAAAGTTGCTGCCATAATATCCAGCCAACCATCATTATCAAAATCCCACATCCAAGTAGGAAAACTCATTAAGGGCTTGCCAACTTTTGCCTTGTCCGTAACATTTTCAAAAGTAACTCCAACACCATTCACGCCCCTGTTCATTAATAAGAAATTGTATTGTCCCAGTAATGATAAATAAAGGTCAGGTAAGCCATCGTTGTTGACATCTCCAGCAGTTACCCCTTTTATAAATCCAAACAACTGATGTAATCCCGATTCTTGGGTTTTGTTAGAAAAAGTGCCATCTCCATTATTTAAGTAAAATTCACAAGCAAAAGGTGTTTGATTTGGCATTGATTCATTGCCAATGAAAACGTCCAAGTGTCCATCTAAATTAAAGTCTGCCCACGTTGCCGTCTGTGTCGGAGCAAACGATAACAAACCAGCCGCTTCCGTTACATCGCTAAAGGTCCCATTACCATTGTTTTTTAGTAAAGAATTTGGAAATTTTCCGTCTTGCCCAAACCATGCTCCTCGCAAAACAAAAATGTCTAAAAATCCATCATTGTTATAATCCAAATGGGTGATATTTAGTCCTCCGGTTATTCCCATCAATCCTGTTTTTTCCGTTACGTCTGTAAATCCATCACCGTTATTGTAAAAAAATCGGATTTGATCATTCAAGCCCCATGAAGAAGCGACTACATCTATCAAACCATCGTTATTAAAATCATCAAAAGCTACACCTCCCGAAAGCGCAACCGTCTTAATGCCTCGTTTTTGTGCGATATTTTTAAATTTAGGAATCTCTATATCAGATTTGAATTCAGTAGGTGGCACCAAATATTGATTCGGAACACCTTCTGGATATTTCCCCATGGTCATATAAGCAAAATTCATCAACCAAACAGATTCCAAATCATTGGGCTCGACCGATAGAATTCCTTCGTATAGTTGAATCGCGGACTTTGCTGCCTCCTGCAGGGCATACACTCCTTTACCCGCTATTGGCAATAAACAAGACTCGTTGTTCATTTGACCAAGGCAATTTTGTTCTTCTCCCAGTCGCAAATAAGCTAAAGCTAGTATCCTGTTGATTTGATTCATAGATTTGGGAACAATATTCATTTTTTTTAGCTCCATAGTCAATGCACTTAGCTGCCGAATAGCAGCTTCACTATTTCCTACATTTATTTCTTCATTGGCTGCTATTGCTCTGGCTTTCAACTTTTCCCCAAGATTTGGCGCATTGTTTATCTGGTTTTGCAACTGGTCATTTCGATGACTATTTTCAAAATAACGAATCGTCATTGGGTTAATATTGGCACTTAATTGCTGTAATCGTTGTACCATTTTAGCTGTCCCATCTAAAACTTGGGGCTTTGATTCGGAGACCGATTGCTCCAATTTTTTAGGCTCATTCTGGCAATTACCGAGTAAGAAACCCATAAAAATTAATAGTAAGTAAGCGTGGTTTTTCATTCTACATTTTTTTATAAAAAGGTACTCTTTTTTATAGGTCCTTAATCTTTGACTGGACTTTTTGGTTTCAATAAAAAAATAAAAATAACAAGAAAGATGCTAATTAATCGATACTACGAGGAATATTTTAGACTATTTCCGCGAATTGTGTTCAGGTACTTAGTCTTTAAAATCAGTGGTTTGATTCACAATTTATGTCTATGGTTTTTTTAATCATTTCGACATCTTCACCCCATTCACTTATCACTACTTTGGGCTCTGAAATATCCCATGTATAGAACACTATAGTTTTAGTGAAATCGGTAGATAATACCTGATTAGACTTATATTTTGAGTGATAATAAGGTACTTCCTGAAAATCAAAATAGCATTTCACAATAGATAGTGAATCATTTATTGCCTCACAGACCATGCTCAGTGAAATTGAGTTAAATTCTTCCTTATTCTCTTGATAATTATAAACGAAATATCTGTTATGTAAGCTATAGAGTGAATCTTTACCTACAACCTTTTTTAGCCTATGTGAAGGCTCAAAATATCTATTGTCCTTAATTATTAGAAGTGCTTTTCCTTTTTACAAAAAATAGCAATGAGAATGATTATGAAAAACATTACAGTTTCAGAATTCACACCTATGATTCATTAAATTGCTTTGCCTTAGCTAGTCCTTTTGTCTCCTTAGCTATAATAAACCCACTCACAACCGTCGAGACAAACAATCTAATACCAAGGCCTATTTATCTCATTAATCAAGAATACCATTCTAAAAGTCGAAATAGGAAAGGTAATGCCAGGTAAAATAGCATTGGAATCATGTAAAAAATCTTAAATGATTCCAATGCATTTAACCTCAAAGTGAGCAGGAAATAAAATATCCCTCAGATAAGTAACACCTACTTACGTCTTACTTAATTTAATAATGGTTTATTCAATTTAAAGTTTTCTAGGTAGACTATGTTTTATTGATAGTTACTCCACCACAACCCGCTGAACCCCAGCCCCATCAATTTTCAAAAAGTAAATCCCACTTCCTAATTCCTTAACCGAAACCTCAATCTCTTCACTAAAACTCCCCGTAAAAACAGCCTGCCCAACCAAATTAAACAACTGAATATTCCGCTTCTCAAAATCCGTCGTTTCCACAAAAATGGCTTCCGAAACAGGGTTCGGGAAAACGCGGTAATCCACACCCAAGACCAAATCATTCGTCCCAACCGTACAGCCTGACGCATTATTGTCATCAAAAGTAGGCGTCGCAAATTCAAAACCACCCGTTCCATTCGGACAGCGTGCCATCGAAATATCATTAGATTGTGGGCCAAAAATCAACTGGTCAACGATTTGCAATTGCGGATTGACGAGATACAAAGCCTCGCCGCCGTTCGCTAATTTGAAAGAAGTATGCAAGCCATCTTGTTCCTCATCATCATCAATCCAAACCATTAAATAGCCGTTGGCATCCAAAAAAGTACCATTCGGGAAAGTCCATTTATTTAAAACAGTCTCATTGTCCGTCAAAAACCAGCCGCCTAAATTAACCGAGACATCGGTATTATTATACAACTCCGCCCAATCGTCAAACTCGCCATCTTGGTCCGCTTGAATGGTCTCATTGTCTGCCAAAACTTCATTAATCACCACATCCGAAGACGTCCCAACTGTATGAAATTCCAATTCTGCCCGTTGTGGCGAAAACTTGCCCGCTTCGTCATTTTCTGCATAAATATAATATTGCAAACCACCAATACCAATCGGTACTGTTACGCCAAAAATACCATCATTCGCGGCACCATCACCGTTATTTCCATCGTCAAACATTGGCGTGCGCGTGAACGCATCGGTCAACACTTCACGGTAGCCCAAAAATACGGTATTGGCATCTGAAATACTTGCGGTAATCGTTATATCCGTCTCTGGCAATGGATTGGCAGGGTCAGTCTGCGGCGTTTCGATAGTTGGTTGAGTTGCTGTAAATTCAGGGAAAGTTTGCAAATAATCGTAGCGCGAACCCAAGAAGTTAGCCACGCCATACGCTGTTTCTCCATTTACAAAATCAGCGACAGAGATGTTTAAATTATCAATGAAATCACCAGAGGAATACAAGGGATTAGGATCATTGGTCACCGCGACTGTAATCATATCTTGAAAGTCTTCCAACCGATTTTGCAAGGCTCCATTTTCTATATTTTCTGCCAACATTGTGCGAAAATGCGCAACATACATCCGTCGCCAAGTTGGGTCATTTAAAATCACGTTTAGCAACGGTTTTTGCACATTGCTTTCTCCCAAAAATGGATTCAAACCAATCAAGTTCGCTTCCGAGGTTTGCAGGTCACTGTCATTCGGCGGCGTCAACCAAGGATAGCGACCAATCGACTCATTGAAATCTTCCATTATTGGCGCAAACAGTCCATTGTCTTGTTTGAATAGATAATAATTCTGGGTTTCTGCCCCGAGGTAGCTGTCCAAATTAACCAACCAATTGTTCAAGGCAGACATCCAAATAAAACGGTCTAAATCAAGAATGGAACGGGTATCTTGTGGACTATTCGCCAAAGTATTCGTCACATCTCGCAAATCTTCCCAACCCGTCATCGACTGAATTTCATAATGGTCAAAATAGCAAACAATACCATCGCCCAAATATTCCAACGACGAACCGTGTCCTTCCGTACAGCCAAATGGTGGGGTAGGGTAGTCAAAATTATAGCTCGGCGAACATTCAAAACGGGTATTATCCGTATTGGACAAAAAGGCTTCTGCCAACAAGTTTTTATTCACAGATTCGACATTCGTGTATAAACCATGATAGTTTCCATTCACAAAAACCTGTGCATAATTGGCTTGCGGTGCTGCCATATATTGCCGCACGACCTCATAACTTCCAACTTCCCTTACAAAACTGGGGTCTTTCGCGCCATTGTTCAATTTCAAAACCTCAAAACCCTGATAGTCCTGATTTTTTAAATGATCCAACTTGATATTCAATGGATTTTTACCATAATCTTCGCTATACGTGCTGCTGCCACCACGGTATCGCACGCCGACGCTATCAAATTCTGACCCGTTGACTTCAACAATTGCCATCAATCGTTCGCCGATATCATTGTCGTAAAAATCTTGAAGCGTTGTGTTCCAGTTGTTGTCTTCAAAGGTAATATCGATAATCGTGATATTATCTGGATTGTACAAAGCTTGCGAAAAAGCCTGTGAAGTTATGGTGATAAGAAATAATGCAGATAGAAATTTTTTCATAATCTTTTTTGCTGATGAAAACATAGTGTGTAGGGGCTACCCTCGTGGTCGCCCAATGTCGTATTTTGCTATACATTGGGCGACCACAAGGGTGCGCCCCTACACACGGAGGTAGATTTGTATGAATTTTCCAATATCCTCTAAAAAAACTTCTTTAAGTTGTTCAATTGTTGGGTGGAAAAGAATTCCAAAAGTACTACAAAACCCTCCTCTTCGAATGAAAATAACGTTTTTTGTATGTAAATTGCTGAAAAAAAAAGAAGTTATTTAAGAATGTCTGCTGAGATTATAAAAATAGGATTTTCGTTCCAGTTGAATTTTTTTTCAGCTTCATAGCTCTGCTCTGGGACGAGAAAGAAGTTTCAATTGGTGCAAAAAGAGGTTTTTATAGACCAACGAGACTTTTTAAACAACTTCATTGATACAAATTTCCGTTCTTTGTACCAAAAAAAATGAATCTGATTTACACCATTGACTTGGTTGGGACATTTGTATTTGCGATTAGCGGCGTTTTGACGGCCACAAAGCAGAAATTCGACATCTTTGGAGCGGGCGTTATTGCCTTTGTAACGGCAGTAGGTGGCGGTACGTTGCGGGATATGTTAATAGGCAGTCAGCCGGTTGGGTGGATGTTGGATACCAATTACGTACTGATTATTGGATTGGCAGTTCCAGCGAGTTTTTTCCTTCGAAAATACATTCAAAAGCTGCGGCGAACGATGTTTTTATTTGACGCAATCGGGATTGGATTGTTTACTATTTTAGGAATGGAAAAGACTTTGGAAATGGGTATTTCACCTGTGATTGCGGTGATTATGGGAACGGTATCGGCGGTGTTTGGTGGAGTAGTGCGGGATGTTTTATGCAATGTTGTACCGCTTATTTTTCGGGGAGAAATTTATGCAACGGCTTGTTTTTCGGGTGCGATTTTATATCTTGGATTTAAGGAGTTGGCGTTGGATTATCACCTTTCGATGGTGCTGACGATTGTGTTTATTATCGTGTTGAGAGTAGCGGCAGTGAAGCGGCATTGGAAATTGCCGGAGATGCGGTGAGGTGGATTTTTATATGTTTGGAAATATGACGGTGTTTTAAATCTAGGATTGGTCTTTCAATAGCGGTTGGAGCTTCTGCTGAAAGCTCCAACCGCTGACATTCCCGATTTCTAGAGCGTTCTCGACGCTCCAAGAATCATTGGGAGTTGAAAGTACTTCCTTAAGAACGCGAATTAAATAAATGCAGATTCTTGACAGGATATTTTGTCCTCATTTTTTACTTTAAAAATGCTCATTATATCAACACAAATCGCACTTTTAAAGCAAAAAGGGAGAACAAAACCTCACTCCCAAGAATCTGCATTTATTTATTCCGCGTTCCTTATCTTGGAAGCCTCGAATTATCTAAATTTCTAAACGTCTACTCACAACTCCCCCCAATCAATGAATAAATCACCTCCGACTCCTCAAAAACATTCGCATTCACAGATTTTCCAATCGCGTCTACTACCTCTTTCAAAGTGGCATTATCAGCGGTATATGTGAAAGGACATTTTCCCAAACCAGGATTAGTCATCGTAATTTCTGCACCAAAAGTACGCGTCAAATCGTCGATGACTCGTGCCATATAAGTGTCGTTGAATTCCAGTCGTTTCGTATGCCAGTACATATCGCTGGGCGTGGATTTTCGGATGCGAGACAATGCCTTCTTTTCTCGGTCAAAAATGCCTTTTACCCCTTTTGATAATTCGACTTCACCGCCGCCGCCACTAGGTTGAAGCGTCACGCCACCTGCTGCTACGTTGACGCTGGTAGAGGTGACGTTTTCATGGGTGTTGACATTAAATTTAGACGCTGCGGAAACGGTAATTCGTTCTTTTTCAGTCGCCACTACAAAGGTTTTTTTATCATTTTGAACGTCAAAAAAAGCGATGCCTTTCAATTCTACTTTGCGATTACTTTGCGTAAACTCAACAGGATATTTTAAGTAAGAATTTTCATTCAAATGGGCGATAGAGTTGTCAGGAAGCGTGATGCTTTTGGTTTCAGCTGCACTTGTTTGGGCTTCTTGCCATTCGATTGGCGGTTCGCCGCAACTCATTAAAAATAGGGTAATCAATAGTAGTGCGAATGGAGAAATTTTGTGGTATTGCATGATTTTTTTTTGCCCAAAAGTAGTAATTTTTTGAAAAGGTCAACAGGTATCTGAACGAAATTACTTCCCTTTGACACTCTTTTGAAGGATGCCGCTGTTTGTTTCTCTGCAAATTCGTAATTTTGCGCCTGATTTTAAAATACAAAAGTTTTAGAAAGGCTTGTAAGTAAGTGCTCGGACACATTTGTTTTGATATTTGAGGAGGGAGAAAACTGCAAATTTTCGACCTTCAATAAAAATACAGTGCGCGTTGCCTGCGGCAACGGGATTGGGAGTTTGAGAGATAAAAAGCATTTTTTTAAATGCTTTTCACCTCTCAAACTCCCTTGGTTTTTATCTCTAAGTTAAATATGTCCGAGCACTTAGTCAGACATATTTATTCGGTGTTGTGGATGGTGGAATTTAGTATACAACTAACTGATTATCAACACAGTGTGAACTAAAGTCCACTGTCTTATAATCCAAGCAATTGTGTCCGAGTACTTACTTATTTTAGGATTATTCGGAACCAATATATAAATACACCAATTCACTTTTTATACCAAAAAATATGCTAACAGCTATATCTCCAATCGACGGTCGCTACGCCGGAAAAACGCAAGAATTATCTGAATATTTCTCAGAATACGCGTTGATAAAATACCGCGTTTTTGTAGAAATTCAGTATTTTCGGGCACTGTGTGAATTGCCGTTGCCGCAACTAGCCAATTTTCCAAAGGAGAAATTGGAAGAGTTATCAGCTGTTGCCGCTAATTTTGATATAAAAGATGCGGAAAAAATCAAGTTGACGGAACGTACGACCAATCACGATGTGAAAGCGGTGGAGTATTTCATCAAAGAGCAATTTGATAAATTAGATATTAGTGAATACAAGGAATTTGTGCATTTTGGATTGACCTCACAGGACATTAATAATACGTCTGTGCCCTTGTCTATTAAAGAGGCGATGGTGAACGTATTTTTGCCAAGTTTGACGGAAGTGATGGACGCTTTGGAGAAAATGAGTAAGGATTGGGCACACATTCCGATGTTGGCAAAAACGCATGGACAGCCTGCTTCGCCAACACGTTTGGGTAAAGAAATTCAGGTTTTTGCAGAACGTTTGCGGGTACAATTGGAGTCGTTGAAAAATATTCCTTTTTCTGCAAAATTTGGTGGCGCAACAGGAAACTTCAACGCGCATTATGTGACTTACAAAGACCGGGATTGGCATGGGTTCGGAAATGATTTTGTCTCAGAATACTTGGGCTTGCAGCGGTCACAGCACACGACACAGATTGAGCATTATGACAATTTGGCGGCATTGTTTCACGGTTTGAGCCGAATTAATACGATTTTGATTGATTTTTGTCGGGACATTTGGACGTATGTTTCAATGGAATATTTCCGACAAAAAACGATTAAAGGGGAAATAGGTTCTTCCGCGATGCCACATAAAGTGAACCCGATTGATTTTGAAAATGCGGAAGGAAATTTAGGGATTGCGAATGCGATTTTTGGACATTTGGCAGCGAAGTTACCGATTTCAAGATTGCAACGAGATTTGACGGATAGTACAGTCTTGAGAAATGTCGGTGTGCCAATTGGTCATTCTTTAATTGCGTTAAAATCTATTCAAAAAGGGTTGAGTAAATTATTGCTCAACGAAGCAAAATTGAACGAAGATTTAGAGAAAAATTGGATGGTCGTAGCAGAAGCAATTCAAAACATTTTGCGCAGAGAAGGGTTTGATAAACCATACGAAGCGTTATTGAATTTGACGAGGGGAAAGGCTTCGGTGACGAAATCAGATATCCATGAATTTATTGATGGATTGGCAGTTACGGATGCAGTGAAGGAGGAATTGAAGGAGATTTCGCCACAGAATTATGTAGGGAAATAAAATACGGTCAGCGGTGGATGGATTAGGGAGTATTAAGTTGAAAATTTAGCAATAAAATTAGAACTTGTGAATCCTACTATTATTTTCCCGTTACTTAGCTATTTTTATGTTTAAAAACATGGATAAAGACGTCTCTGTTAAAGAGTTAATGAACGCCGTTGTTCTGGCAGATAGAACTTTAGAGGGACTAAAAGACGCAGAGGATGGTAAAACAATTAATACTGAAAACCTTCT
>JBLHWU010000223.1:0-10038 GCA_047629355.1 Saprospiraceae bacterium
GCTATTTTTGATTTGACTAAGTAGTTTTGAAAACTCCTTACTTGTTTTATCGATTGGCTTCGCAATACCTTTGATGCGGACTTGCAGCTGCTTTTTGGAATGGTAAAAAAGCGCAGATACTTTATCGTTTTTAGCAATTTGCCTCACTTTCGGCGTACGGGCATCCGTATAGAAAAGTAAGCTCCAATCCGCAGTAAAATCGCGCTTAACAACTGTTCGAATTTCAGGATATTCTCCAGTTGTAGCCATTGTAAAAAAACGAAATGGGTGCTGTCGCTTGGTTTTGCTACGAAAGAATTCTGTTTCGGCAACTTTAAGTAAATTCATAAGATATCGGTGCTTTAAATTATTAGCATGTAATAACTAATTTATCAACTCTCAAGTGAATGGAATGTTTAGTATTATTGTTTTTTTACTGTTATTAATTCTATTTTAAAACTCTTAGGAACGCGAAAAAAATAACTATAGATTCTTGATAGGATATTTTGCCCTCCTTTTTTACTTTGAAAACACTCATTATATCAACATAAATCGCAGTTTCAAAGCAAAAAAGGAGAACAAAACGGCACTTCCAAGAATCTACACTTATTTATTTCGCGTTTCTTAAGTTCGATGCAAAAAACAAAACCATTTTTCTCCCTCAAGCCTCTCTCCGGGGGTTGTGTAAAAAGTCGGTTTAAGTGACAAGTTTAGTAAACTTAAAATCAGCGAATTACATAAAACAGAAAAGCTAATTTTAAAAGTAAATTGACTTTTCACACAACCCCCTGAGTGTTTTTGAGGGATAAAAAAAACAATAAACTTTTGTTACACAATACTA
Organism: Saprospiraceae bacterium; assembly: GCA_047629355.1. Lineage (GTDB taxonomy): Bacteria > Bacteroidota > Bacteroidia > Chitinophagales > Saprospiraceae > CAYUNA01. The sequence continues at coordinate 821 of JBLHWU010000223.1, forward strand.
GTGCATCAACCCTTAAATAATTACCTACTCAAACTTGTTCTTTTGCTGCCAATCTTCGTTGCTCGTCAATCATGTAGGGAAGGCTATATTCTCTCCTCACACCTTGATTAGCAACAAAATTACGGCGTTTTGGTCGGCACTTATTTAAGGGTTGCTGCACTAGGCTCGTTAACTTCCAACCATTACCAACTTCCCTTTTCCGTTAACTGCCAAACGCGTAATCGCATTGATACCATAATATCTAAAATCTCCGATTTCCAACCATTCTATGTCTTTTTTCGGGTGGTATTTATACAATTTATACCCTCGTCCCATCAAAACCGTGCCGTCTTGCAACACACAAAAATCTTCGCTGCCCTCCAAGGTCGGTGCGATAATTCGTGAACGTAAGGTTTCATTATTCATCTCTTTGATGTACCAAGTTGATTCCGTCGCTTTGTGGATGTAGGCCAAATTGCCCGCAGGCGAAGTTTGAAAACCACGACCAATATTTGTCGTCAAATCCTGAATTGAACCATCGCGCACATCACCAACTGCCAAATAAGCAGGGTCGCCAACAACAAATAATGCCACTCGGTAATTGTCCAACCAATAATGATAACCGATATTGGTGACACTTGGAAAAAATGGTTTGCCATTGTTTGCGCGCGAAAATGGAAACGACCACAACCGCTGTGCTTGCTGTTCATTCAACTCTACTCGAACTGCCGAAAAGTTGCGATTGTCCGGCATCAAAGTGGCGGAATATTCCGACTCTTGCGTGCGCGTTACTTGCAATTTTGTTTTAGTGCTAAGGTCTAATTTATAAATGTCCGTCTGATTCGTACCTGGAATCCCAACGGTGAGGTACAACTCATTTTCATTCATAAATGCAGGCTGGTTGTTGTAACCTTCCGCATTAAAATCCGTCAAAAACGTTGGATTCTTAAAATGATATAGGCTGTCCGATTCTTTTTCAATATCGAACATGTACATATTGGTATTCGGCAAGTCTTGTGCAAAAATCATTGAACAAAATGCCCCTAAAAAGGTGGTAGTAAAAAGCAATTTTCTCATTAAATTCTTCTTTAGAGTGTTATTTTTGGCTTTAGTAATTAATTGTATAGTCCGGTGGACTTCAGTCCACCTTTTCATACCCAGTAGACTTCAGTCCACCATGCTATAAATTCATTTGTCATTACAATTCGTCTTTGGCAGTTGGCTTGCAAATCCCATTTTTTATTTAAAAATTAAGCATCCAATCTCCATAATTTACGATATTTAATGCTCTTCTTAAGAGCAAAATAACAACTGACCACTAAAGATTATTTCCAAATCAAGCCATAAAAATACATGCTTTGGCTGGATTTTTAGAAAATTGATGAAAACATTTTTATTCTATTCAAATAAATGAAATTTCCACATGAAAAAATTTAGACACTTACTTCTAATCTTACTCGTTATTTTATTCTTTCCACCCTGTCTTTTGACAGCACAAATTGACCTCCAATTGGAAGAATTTGCCAACGGATTTTCTGGACCACTTGACCTTCAACATGCAGGCGATGACCGTCTCTTTGTCGTTGAACAAAATGGCGCAATTAAAATTATTGACGCTGATGGCAATACGCTACCGACGCCATTTTTAGATATTGACAACATCGTAAATAACAACGTGAATGAACGGGGATTACTCGGTTTGGCATTTCATCCTGATTATCAAACTAATGGCTTTTTCTACGTCAACTATTCCAATGCCAGCGGAGATACGCACATTTCGCGCTTTTCGGTATCGGCAGACCCAAATGTGGCTGACCCTGACAACGAGGTCGTTTTGATGGTGGTTGACCAGCCGTTTAACAATCACAATGGTGGTGGGTTAGACTTTGGACCAGACGGTTATTTGTACATTGGTTTGGGTGATGGCGGTTCGGGCGGCGACCCGCAAGGCAATGGTCAAAACACCAATACGCTACTCGCTAAAATACTTCGAATTGATGTTGATAATGACTCCCCGTATGCGATTCCTTCGGATAATCCGTTTGTAGATGACGCGGATATTTTGGATGAAATCTGGTCAATTGGCATGCGAAATCCTTGGCGATTTAGTTTTGACCGGGAGACGGGTGATTTATGGATTGGCGATGTTGGGCAAAATGAATTTGAAGAAATTGATTTTGAGCCTGCGGATAGTCCAGGCGGCTTGAATTATGGCTGGCGGTGCTATGAAGGTTTCAGTACGTTCAACACTTCGGGCTGTGGCAATGCGAGCGAATATACCGACCCTGCTTGGGATTATGCCAACAACAATAGCGTCGGGCGTTCGGTAACGGGTGGATATGTGTATCGTGGCGAGGAATTCCCAGATTTAGTGGGACATTATATTTATGCAGACTTCGTTTCGGGGCGTATTTGGTCGTTGACACCTGATGGAAATGGAGGTTGGAACAATGTTGAATTGTTGAATTGGGACAACAATCAGATTGGGTCTTTTGGGGAAGATTTGAATGGGGAGATGTATGTAGTGGCTTTACAGGAAGGGACAGTTTATAAAATAATGGGTGCGTGTCAAGCTATTTCAGCAAATATTAATTTCGTTCCTGTTACCTGTTTTGGGGATAATGATGGGGCTTTGACAATATCAGGATTACAGGGTGATTATACTGTTGAATGGAATACGGGCGCGACGACTTTTGTTATTGACAATCTGCCTGCGGGTGATTATACAGCGACGGTTACGGATGATTTTGGTTGTACGACAGAAGTATCTCAAATGCTTGAACAACCTGAGGAGATTGTATTTGAATTGGAAATTGATGATGATGGAAATGTTGCTGCGCCCGAAGGCTTTTCAACTTATCAATGGTATAATGAAGGTGGAATGTTATTGGAAAATGAAAATAATTCTACTATTGCGTTTCAAAGTTATGATAGTGGTTTTTATGTAATTGTAACCAATAGTACTGGCTGTGAATACATTTCTCCCGCATTTTATATCTTTAATACTAATCAAATTGCAGGCTTAACCAATTTTAAAATATCTCCCAACCCATTTTCCAATCAACTAAATTTGAATTTAACAACAGATGAAGTGCTTGATCTAAATTTACAAATTGTAACTATGGATGGGAAAGTTTTAAAAGAAGAAACCTTTCAAGTAACGGGCGATTATTCTAAAAATATGGATTTGAGTGATTTGCCGAAAGGGTTTTATTTTTTGAAGTTGAAGCAAAGGAATAGTGTGGCAGTGCAGCGGATTATGAAGCAGTAAATGTAGCGGCGACTGATTAAAGGAAGCGCGCGTTAAAACATGGTGATTTTGAAAATCACCATATTTTTAAATTCAAATGCAAATTAATCAGTCGCTACTACAATTAGGAATGCCTAGTAATTATTTTTGTAAAATAACTCTCCTCATCAAAACATCCTCTCCAACTTGCACCCTCACCAAATAAACACCATCCGAGAATCCATTCAAATCAATGCTTAGATTTTCTTTTAAAATAGGTTGTTCCTTTTGTGTAAAAACAGTTTTTCCAGTTACATCAAAAACAGAAACACTAACCGATTTTTCAATAGATAACTGAATGTCTAATTGAAATTCGCCCGTCGTTGGATTTGGATATAATGCGATTTGTTGCTCGTCATTGTTTTCAAAAATGCCAACATTCATGTCCACAACTACCGTATCAGAACTCATACAATCGGATGGGTCAGTTACGAAAAGCACGTATTCGCCCGCTTCCAAGTCCGTCAAATTCTGGTCTTCTGAAAACAAGTTACCTTCCATGAACCATTGATACGTAAATGTATTGCCAGTACCGCCGGTGACTTCGACGGTAATTGCACCATCCATATCACTATTGGTCTCCGCAATGACTTCGATAATTTGAATATCAATCAACTCTGGTTCAACCACTTCAATCGTCGCAACCGTGGCACAGCCTGTCGCATCGGTAATGGTTACGATGTATTCACCTGCCGTTAAATTGGTAGCCGTTTGCGTCATTTGCATCGCGGGGTCATTCCATTCGTAGGTGAATGGAAGAGTCCCGTTCGATAGTTCGGCAGTGGTTGTACCGTTGCTAAAGCCCGTACAGGAAGGCGGCGTGAACACAACAGCAGCGGAAAAATCATTCTCCAAAGTAACGGTAAAACTACAAGTTGCAGCGTTGCCGAAAAGGTCATTAATAGCCCACTCTACCGTGGTTATTCCTGACGAGAAATTCGCGCCACTTGGTAAGCCATTCACAATAAATGGGGCATTAGTGCTGCAATTATCGGTCGCGGTCGGTAAGTCATACACGATAACAAGTCCACAACCTTCGGCTTCAATATTGACTGGGCAAGTCAGTACAGGGGCGATTGTATCATTCACCATAACCGTTGCCGTTCCAGAAGCACATAAACCTGCATTGTCCAATACGGCTACCACAATCTCATTTGCACCGAGGTCATCACAATCAAATTCCGTGAGGTCCAAAACGATGGATTCAATGCCACAATTATCGGTCGAACCAGCGTCCACCATGGCAGGCGTCACACTTGCCATTCCGTTGGCATCTAAAAATATCATCACATCATTGGTCAGCACTACAGGCATTTCTGTATCGGGAATTAACTCGATAACAACGCTTGTTTCTGCGGTACATAGATTCGTATCGGTGACGGTGAGACTGTAAGTACCAGGCGCGAGGTCGGTAATTGTAGTCGTCGTGTCGCCGTTATTCCAAAGGTAACTGTAGCCTAATATTCCACCCGTTGCGCCCGCACTTGCATAGCCATCGTCGTTGCTTTCGCAGAGTACGTTTCCTGATTCAAAAACAGAAACCATCAATTCGTCAGGCTGTGAAACCATAACATCTATCATAGCGGAACAATCCGTTGCGTCGGTACAAGTTACGGTGTAAACGCCTGCTTGAAGATTGGAAACATTGCTACCAATTGCACCATTTGACCAAGCGTAGGTATAAGGTTCTGTTCCACCAAGAGACGCTACGACTGCCGAACCATCCGAGCCGCCGAAGCAGGTAGGCGATGTTGAATTAACAACTGATGTGACATCGCCACAGCCAAACATCATGACAAAACCACAAGCTTCCGCCGAACAGCCATTGGCATCGGTGACAGTAACACAATAGTCGCCGGGAGATAGGTTGAAAATCATTTGCATATTCTCGCTATTTGACCATACGAAAGTATATGCTCCAACTCCACCAGAAACGTCAGCAAGGGCAGTTCCATCGTTTGCGCCGTTGGCAGTTTCGTTGGTTGTGATGACGGAAAGCGTCATGCCCATTGGTTCATTTGTGGTAACAGAAGTCGTCGCGGTGCATTGATTTTCATCTGTTGCGGTAACGGTATAAACGCCTGTTCCTAAGTCCATAATCATTGGTCCTTCCATACCATTATCCCAAGTGTAAACCAATACGCCTGTACCGCCCGTAGCGGTCACGGTTGCGGTGCCGTCCATTCCAGCATTGCAAGAAACATCCGTTCCTGTTGCCATTATAAAAATTGCGGTAGGTTCTGCGATGGTTGCGCTGCCGGTGAGTTGACAATTATTGGCATCAGTAGCAGTGACCGAATAGGTGCCAGCAGTTAGACTTAAGATGGTTTCCATCATGCCGCCGTTGCTCCACATATAGGTGATCGGCATCATTCCGCCGTTCAATACTGCAGTAATGCTTCCTTCATTTCCATCATTACAATTCGCGTCATTTGTATTAAAATCTAGCGATAAATCGCTACAATCAAAATTGCTGACGACCACAATTTCAACCGCAGAACAGCCATTGGCATCCGTTACGGAAACGGTGTAGGTAGCAGGTGATAAATCGGTGATTGTTTGAGTCATTTCCATATTACTCCATGCGTAGGTGTAGCCAGATGTACCGCCCATTGGGTTGGCGGTAGCTGTTCCGTCATTCATGCCTATGCCAGTTACGCCCGTTGCGGAAGCATTGACGCTGATGGCAGAAGGTTCGGTGATTGTTACCATTGCGGTAGCGGTGCATTGGTCGCTGTCGGTTGCAGTGACAGTGTAGGTACCCGCAGTTAAGCCAGTTTCAGTAGCCATCATGCCGCCAGTTGACCATTCGTAGGTAAAATTACCTGCACCTGCGGTGGCTACGGCTGTTGCCGAACCTGTATTTTGACCGTTGCAATCTACATTTGTTTGCATTGAAATGGTGGCAGCAGGTGCTGGTGTTTCATTAACGATTCCTTGAATCAAAGCAATGCAGCCATTGCCATTATCGGTTACAATCAAAGTATAAGTACCTACAACAGATACACTTGGATTGGCAATATTTGAGGTAAAACCATTTGGCCCAGTCCAATCAAAACTTGAATTATTTGTCGAAGAAGTCGAGCTAATCGTTACGGATGAATTGTTACAATTCAAATCCCCCGAAATGTTGATGGAAAGAGTTGGAATAACCGTATTTTCATTGACGTCTACTACAGCAGAAGTCGTACAGCCATTGTTTGTATTGGTGACTACTAATTGATAAGTACCCCCCTCACAAACTTCGGGTGTCAATGTGGTTCCCCCATTAACAATACTTTCACCTGTCCATTGGTACGTAAATTCATTACCTTGTGAAGACGCAGTTGCATCCAACGTTACGCAAGCATTCACACAATCAATATCATTGGGTACTGCAATGGACACTGTTGGAATATTGAAATCAGCAGAAACAATGACGCAAGCTATATTGATACAGCCATTTGCATTGTCGGCAACTTCAATACAGTATTGTCCCGGCGCATCAATCGTTGGGTTTAAGGTATTTCCGCCATTGACGATATTTCCATTGCTTGTCGTCCATTGGTAAGTGATATTTGCACCCGCAGAAGAGCCTGTGCCATCCAACATAATTGTACTATTTATACAAGTAAGCGTCATAGATGAGCCTGCATTCGCATTGGGAATATTGGCGTTTTCAGTCACCGTCACATCGTCAGAAGCCGAACAACCATTCATATTATCCGTAACGATTAAGGTATAAATACCAGCTGAACTCACTTCTGGAGTTGTTGTATTTCCACCATTGACAATATTTCCATTAATAGTTGTCCATGAATAAGAAACGTTTCCACCAGAAGAACTGGTACCATCCAAAGTGACGGTCGCAGCGGTACAGCTAATTTCCATAGTACTGCCTGCATTGGCAATGGGCACATTTATATTTTCAGTAACAATCACATCATCAGAAGCCGTACAACCATTTGTATTATCTGTAACAGTTAAAGTATAAGTACCGCTCGCATCGACTTGGGAAGTCATTGTTGTGCTGCCATTTATAATATTTCCATTAGTCGTTGTCCATGAATAAGAAACGTTACCGTCAGAGGATGCTGTTCCATCCAATGTCACCGTCGGCGTGTTGCAATCAATTTGCATATTGTTGCCTGCACTGGCAATTGGCGGAGTCGTATCGCCCGTCACCGTGACGAAGGAAGTATTGCTACAACCATTGTTTGAATCGGTAACTATCAGCGTATAAGTACCTGCGGCATCAACCGTTGGAGTCATCGTATTTGCGCCAGCAAGGATATTTCCATCTGTAGTTGACCAACTATAAGTCATACTAGGGGTAGAGTTTGTACCATCTAAAGTGACGACTGAATTGACGCAATCAATGCTCATATTTGCACCAGCATCTGCTGTTGGTGTAGTTATATCTTCTAAAATTGTTCCTGAGGCAGTATCGGTACAACCATTAACGTCTGTAGCGGTGACAGAAAACGGACCTGCATTTAATGCAGTAGTTTGTCCATTCGCACCATTTGACCAATTGTAAGAGATATTTCCTGTTCCACCGGTTCCATTTGCGGAAGCAGAACCCGTTGGGCTGTTACAATCAATATCTTGTTGGCTGATAATATTTACATTAACTGCGGTATTAGGTTGGTCAACAAACGTCATTGCGGTTGCTATCGCGCCATTTGACATATCGGTAACGGTGACGGAATAATTGCCAGTGGTTAAATCATTAATCGTGGCGGTCATCCCACCGTTGGACCACAGATAAGCGTAATTTCCAGAACCAGTACTACCTTCTGCCATTGCAGAACCATCGTTTCCACCAAGACAAGAAACATCTGTGGTATTGGTAATCGTCGCCTCAACACTTCCACCACCACCGCCTGCAATCGTACCAGTAGCTTCACCGTGAAACATGTTATCACCGCTACTTCCACCGCCATTTGCAAGCAAACTATTCGTGTACATCGTGATGACTTCGCCAGCAGGACCAGCAGGAGCAGTCCAGTCAACTGTCCAACTAATGGAGGTATTTCCATTAAAATTGGTCGCAGGGGCATGTCCAAAATAGACTCTTCCACTTCCCGAAGTTATCAAATTGGTATTCGCGCTGTTACTTGCTAATACTCCAGTATTGCTATCGCTGCCGTCTAAAGTCACCATTGAAAAACCCGTTCGGGAAGGTGAACCAGAAATAACTGTTGAAGCAACAGTTATGGAATAGGTTTGATTTGGGGTAATACTTGCTGGAAGTCCTGTAATTGTAACATTGCCATCAAAGCTGCCGCTGCTACCATGACAATTGGTACAATTAGAGTCTCCAGGAGCACCCGTTCGTCCAATCGGTGCGGAGGAGGAAAAAGAATAGAATAAAAAAAGTATAGCTAAAATAGCGTAGTAATTGGTAAATTTTCCTTTCATAATTGGATGTTGTTTATTTGTGTGTGAATGAAATGAATACCGTGGCACGAAAGTTTTATAAAAAGTTAAGAAACTAGAAAAAATGTATTAAAAAAACCACAACAGCGAGTCGGCGAAGCCGCCAAAAACAACTCGGAAATCAATTTAAATTTCTGATTGTCAATTATAATTGCTACGCGCTACTTAGTAACGGTAAAAAAATATAATGCTCGCAATGTACCTCAGGAAGTGTAGGATTGGTATTAAAAGACAAAACGTTTTTTGCCAAAACGTTTTTGTTCCTCAAACTCCCTATGTTGCAAATGTAGACCAATCCTTCTATTTCCACAAGTATAAAATAACTTTTTAATTAGGTTTCTAACCTAACTTTACTACAATTAAGTCCCTTTATTTATTATTTAAACACTTACCTTTTCACAGATTTAATTAGAATTCAATTTCAAATAACATGAAAATATCTCCTACCTTTTCATACGACTTAGTTCACACTTTGACCAAATCTAATCTAATGTTTGAAAAATAAAGAAATAGCTTGCTTAAAAAGATA
>JBLHWU010000224.1:0-9984 GCA_047629355.1 Saprospiraceae bacterium
TTGGGATATTATAAGGGATGAAATAAGAGTATTTTATGATTGTATCTTCAGGTAAGATTAAGAATTTTGAATGAACCCCGCTTAATGCCAATAGGGAATTTTTTATTGAACCAAATAGCGGCTTCCATTCTTTGTTTTTATTCAAATATTCAATGTGTGGGTTTCCTGAATCAGGAATTATAGAGAGGACTTCCAATCGTTGAGTGCTGGGGTTTGTTAGAAGAATCTTTAAGGAAATTGGTTCTATGGGTGTAAACTTCTTTTGATTTTCTTCTAAAATCAATTTTAAAGGAAACTCTGTTTGAGAAAAGTTTTTTCCTATAAAAACTAATTGGCAAATCAATAATATTATCGAAAATTTCATGTCAAATGTTTTAACAATTTTGTTGAAAAGTGGTTATACACTTGAGGGATGAGTCTAAATGAAGAAATTACATAAATAATCCGAAGTTATGTAATCGCAATTTAGTATCAAATTTTTCACTCTTCATCGAAAAAACGTTTTGCTTTTCTAACTTTTACGTTATTTTGATAAAATCAATTTTTTTAACCACCTTTGAGGTGTGACTTTTTAGGAAAAACCATTCTAAAAAAGGCAAGCATATTTTTTTAACCAATTTTTTAGAAAAACAAAACAATAAAAATATGAGACCAATAGTCTTATTAGGCGTTTTAGTATTGATGTTAATTGCTCTTTTTTGGGGCTGCGGCACTTACAACACTTTCGTAGATAAGGAAGTCAATGTAGAAGAAACTTGGGGTAATGTTCAAAATGCTTACCAACGGCGGGCAGATTTGATTCCCAACTTGGTGAAAACCGTGAAGGGACAAGCAGATTTTGAGTCAGGTACTTTAGAAAAAGTAGTGCAGGCAAGAGCAAGTGCTACTTCCATAAAAGTTGATGCTAATAATTTGACACCAGAGAATATGGCGAAATTTCAAAAAGCGCAATCTCAATTATCGGGTTCTTTGAGTCGATTAATGATGACGGTGGAAAAATATCCAGACTTGAAAGCCAATCAAGGTTTTATGCAATTGCAATCACAGTTGGAAGGAACGGAAAATCGCATCAAAGTGTCGCGGGATAAGTTTAACAAAACTGTGAGTGCCTACAATAAATCAGTGCGAAAAATGCCTTCGGCGTTTGTTGCTTCGATTACAGGCTTTGGGGAGAAAGTAATGTTTGAAGCAGAAGCTGGGTCTGACCAAGCACCTGATGTAGACTTTTAATAAAGAAAAAAGGTGAATTAGTCTGCTGCTATATCGGTGAATTGGTTTCTTACCATTAACCGGTATAGCCAAGGACTAATCCATCAACATACCATTTTATGATTAAATTTTTTCAAAAAAAAGGTGAACAACGGGTGATTTCTGCTATTCAAGAGACGGAATGTATGACTTCTGGTGAGGTTCGCGTACACGTACAAGAGCATTGTCGAGGTGATATTTTGAAAGATGCCGCGCGCGTTTTCAAAGCTCTAGCAATGGAAAAAACAGAGGAACGCAATGGTGTATTGATTTACATTGTACCCGAACGGCATAAATTTGCGGTGATTGGAGACAAAGCCATTAACGATAAAGTATCTGAAAATTACTGGGATGATGTACGGGATGTAATGCAAAAACATTTTCGCAATCAGGATTTTACAGGAGGAACAGTGGCAGCTGTTCAGCTGGTTGGAAAGAAATTGAAAGAACATTTTCCTTTTAAAGAAGGAGATAAAAACGAGCTACCGGATGATATTTCGTATGGTTAAATACTGTATTCTTTTCCTATTTTTAAGTTTGTCCTTTGGGCTGGAAGCTAAAGAAATTCCACCAAAACCCAATCCGCAGAAGTTGGTCAACGACTTTGCAGGGGTGCTGAATCGAGCGGAAGTTAATGGCTTGGAACGGCGATTGGTGGCCTATGCAGATTCCACTTCGACGCAGATTGCAGTGGTCATCGAAAACTCTTTGGAAGGCGATGATGTCTTTGAATATTCCTTTCGATTGGCAGAAGCATGGGGCATTGGAACGGAAGGAAAGGACAATGGAATACTGGTTTATATTGCCATTCAAGACCGAAAATTATTTATTCACGTTGGTCCGGGCTTACAAGGTGTGGTGACGGATGGGATGACGAAGCAGGTGATTGAAAATATTATTAAACCCAACTTTAGAAGCCAAAAATATTACAACGGATTGTATCGCGGTACGAATGCGCTGCAACAAATGGCGGAAGGCGAATTCAAAAATAACAATCCTCGTGGTCGTAGAAAGTCCAGTGGTTTTCCTTTTGAAATATTGATTTTCTTAGCGATTATCATTTTCATTATTTGGATGAATCAACGTGGGAATGATGGCAATGACGAAGGTGGTGGCTACCATCGTGGTGGTCGATATGATTACAATCGTAGAGGTCGAGGGGGCGGATGGATTTTCTTCCCTGGTAGCTTTGGCGGCGGCGGCGGTTCTGGTGGATTTGGCGGCGGCGGTGGCAGTGGCGGATTTGGCGGCGGCGGCTTCGGTGGATTTGGCGGTGGCGGATTTGATGGCGGAGGTGCTGGTGGGTCTTGGTAGAATAAAAAAAGGCGACTGATTTTGACAATCAGTCGTCTTTTTTTATTGGTCTACAGTGAAACCTAATTCTAAAAATGTAGGTAAATCTCGTTCTTCAATTTTTACGTCTGCCCTTTTACCTTCTGGACAATTACAGCAAATGATACATGCAACAGCCTGTCCATATTCAATAATCGTTACATCGTAATTTTTAATGTTTCCCGTAACAAAATAACAAGCAATTGCTGCTTCAATATCTTGAGTATCGCACTCTGATTCTTCCCAAAAATTGCATTCGCAAACAATTTCATATTGGATTTTTATCGTATTTTCTTCTTTTCCACAAGCAAGAAATATCAAACAAAATAAGCAGGCAGCAGTGATAAATTTCATTGGTATTATTTTTCAGTTTTAAAATATCGTTTGACTATTTTTAAAAATAGTAAGACCGTTGAAATAAACGAAATAGTTGGATTAGTGCTATATTTTAAATTGAGGAGCTCTCACAAATTTGCCCAACAAAATAAACATAAAACAACAACAACATAATTCCTTCCCACCTTGAAATATTTCGTCCAATGCCCAAAAGCGTAAAAAATAACGTAACTGCAAACATAAATGGTAAGCTAAAATCCAAGACATCCGCAGGTATCGTCAAATCTCCAAAGAGGCGAGAAATACCCATAACGGCAACGATATTAAAAATATTTGACCCCATCACGTTACCAATCGCGATGCCCGTTTTTCCTTTTCTGGCAGCAGCAACACTGACTGCAACTTCTGGTAAAGATGTTCCAAATGCAACCAAAGTCAAGGCAATAACACCAGGACTGATACCGCCAATAATGGCAATTTCTTGAATGGCTTGAATGGTGAAATTGGCACTCAAATAAATAAAAACGCCGCCTAAAATCATCAAGCCGTAGGTTTTCCAATCAGTTTTTGGGCGTTCTGAATCATCAGGTTCTTCATCTCGATTAAAAGAATTGATTAAAAAGAGAAGCAGGAATAACAGAAAAAGAACGGTTTCAAACCAAGTGATTTTTAAATCCCAACAGGCAAACCATAGGTATAAAGACGTTCCGACCATAAAGGGGATATCCACGTCAATAATATTAAAGTCCAAGCGAATTTCCTTTGCAATAATGGCAGTTATTCCTAAAATTAGCAGCACATTGGCAATATTTGAACCCACTACACTATTGATGACAATTTCAGAATTGCCCGCAAAAACGGAAGCAATGGACGCCGCCAACTCGGGTAAAGATGTTCCAAATGCGACAATCGTAACGCCAACAATAAATGGAGAGATGCCGAAAGACAAGCCAATCTTTTCGGCAGACTCGACAAAAATGTCGGAAGACTTGAGTAAAACAATTAAACTCCCGAGAAACATTCCTAAGTATAAAAGTAAATCTGTGCTCATAAGTAAAAAATGGCAGGACGGTTAATCGTCCTGCCGCGTGCAAATGTAATGGTTTTTTGCAAATGGTTAAATATTCAGCAGTTAGCAAATGGGCGGCGCACAGTGAATGGCTCACGGCGCACGGTGATTTAGTGGGTCGAGAAAGATGAAAAAATTTAAATTTAAATTTAATCATTTGCTGAATGCTGAATTAATACGACCATAAACTGTGTTCATAATTGAAAACCTTGCGGCCAATTTTATCGGCTTGCAGTAGTAAATCCAATCCTGGAAATTGATTATTTAAATGGGTATCGCCAACATTTGATTCTTTATAAATGTAGCTGGAAAAATTTCGCATTTCAAATAAGTCTTCCCAAGTTATGCTGCTGTTATCATTACTTGTATTGAAAACTTTCGCGCGGGCAAAAACTTCTCGCGCACTCGGATAATGCACCCAAAAAAGTGGTTTCTCATAAATGAAATTCCCGTTGTCATCATGCACATTTATCAGTGGAGCGATGCCAAGAATGCGAACTTTCATGGTTGCTGTTTGATTGTCGAAGTACCAAATTTCTTTGAGGCGATAGCGTTTCACATCTTCGTAATTAATTTCATTACGAATGATATTTACGGGACCTCCAATACCCCATTCACAATAGCTATAATTAATAATTGTATCAACCATGGTCAAAATTCCATTAATAGAATCCATAGGTAGCGGCATGGAAAAGTCATCTTTTTCAATATTGTACAATCGCAACTTCCCTGCTCTCGCGGCATCAGTCAATATTTCAAAAAAAGTATTATCTGAATTCAAAAAGGGCTGGTTGATTCTTTCGCGCACATCAATGACTCGCTAAATTCGTTTCTGCCACATAATGTCGCTTTCGTCCAGTTTGGGGTATTTTAAAAAAGTTTTTTCCTGTATGATTTCTCGTTTGGTAAAATCGTCTAAAGTTTGCGTAAAAATTGAAGAGCTAATAATTAGAATGATGAAAAGTAAAGTGGATTTTTTCATTTATTAGGTGTTTGAATGTAGAGTAGAGACGCGATGTATCGCATCTCTACTCTACATAACCGTGTGCTGTTTTTAATAAGACCACAAATCATGTTCATAATTAAAAATCGTTCGCTCAATCTTATCGGCTTGCAAAAGCAAATCAACACCGGCATAATGCTCATCTAGTTTATAATCGCCGACATTCGATTCTCTATAAATATAGCTGGAAAATCGGCGCATTTCAAACAAGTCTTCCCAAGTCATGCGGCTGCTATCGTTGCCGGTATTGAAAACGGTTTCGCGTGCCAAGGCATTGCGGGAACTTGGATAATGAATCCAAAAAAGTGGTTTTTCGTAGCGGAAGTTCCCATTGTCATCATGCACCTCAATCATCGGCGCAATACCGAGAATCCGTACTTTCATCGTTGCCGTTTGGCTGTCGAACAACCAAGTTTCCTTAATTCTAAAGCGTTTAACATCTTCATCATTGATTTTATTTTGGACAACTTGCAACGTTTTTACATAAGTAACGGGATCCCAAACGGAAATGGTATCAGATTTAAAAAGTAGGTCATTTAATTCTTGGATGCTTAGTTCCTGTGAAAAATCATCCGTCTCTGTACTGTATAATTGAATTTCTTCAGCTTCTGCTGCACTTGTCAATATTTCAAAAAAGGATGCTTCTGGATAAGCAAACGGTTTATTGATTTTTTCGCGTACATCCAATACGCGCCAAATCCGTTTTTCCCACATAATATCTGCCTCTCGAATTGGTGGATATTTTAAAACGGGCTTTTCACGAACGACGCCTCGATTCGTAATGTCATTCAACGGTTGTGTAAAACCGACAGCACTAATTGATAAAATAGCTAAAGCAAAAAATAATTTTTTCATGGATTGTTTTTTACGGTCAACGGTAGATGGTGGACGGCGTGCCAATTGAAAACCACCTTGGTTAAAATTAATTGATTATTAGTAACTACTCAGGTGGTTTTTAGTTAAAAATAGTTAAAATAATGATTTTTTGTCAAAAATTTGAGAAAATCAGACAAATATAATTTTTAAACAAAACTATAAATAACTGATAATCAATAAATTAAAGTATCTGAGTAATTACAAATTAATTGATTATTAAATTGAAAAGAAAGATTAGTTTTTTCGGGAGTCCAACCCGCAACTCGTAATCCGCAACTCAATTACTTGATATTAAAAAACATTTCTGGCATTTTTCGACCTGCGTCATCGCCTGGACAGCGGACTTTGATATTGTTAAAGTAAAAGATGTCCTTCAATGCTGCCTTGTCAATCAAGCGGCGAGTCTCGCTACCAAAGCGAGCTTTTCGATTCTTTGCCGTCGCTGCATCGCCGTTGCGAACACGGGTAATTTCAAAACCATCTACGCTACATTTTGCATCAAAATCGAAATTTTCTAAAATTGGAATTAAACCTTGTTGCGCTTTAAATTCTGCCAAACGAATCGAACCGCCTGTGTTATTTCCAAGCTTCATGGTTGGGTTCGGAATTTTCTTGATTTTATATTTCAAAGTCGTTGGGTCTAAACTGCCGCCCGAAACGGTGATGGTCGCTTCGCCTTTTCTCTCTGGAATAGCGATGTATTCACCACTTGATTTTTTAGTTAAATTAATACCATTTGCAGAAACGTTCATGTCCGTTGTAGAAATCCCCGCTGCCGAAATTGAAATAGGATTTTCCACACCAATATACATCACATTCATTTTATTCAAAGAAACAGCTACCGAACGGTCACCAACTTCGTAGCCAAATTTTCGAGAAAAAATTTCCTCTTCGCCCGTAATTGGATTCGTCATTTTTATCGACATCTTGTGTTGCCGCGACCCGATTGAATTAGGGTTTGTAGCAAAAACTGCTTTCCCATCTTCCACTCGCAACGGACGACCGTCTACGCTAATCGACAAATTATCAGCAGTGCTACTATAAGCGGCTAAGAAAATTTCTCCTTCATATTTTTCACCACGAATCACATAATTATTATTGGTTGAAATGACGGGGTAAAATTTGTCAGGACGCACCACGTCGATATTCATTTGATTGAAAAAATGATTTAAAATAGTGGTCTCGGTTAATTTTGCATCATTTTGAAATTTACTTAAAATCGGCAAAACTGCAGCAACGGGCATTTGTTGAAAAGTAAATTGTTCCCATGTTCTTTTATCAGAGTCTTCAGGAATTGGATTTATTTTTAAAGGAATATTATTTCCAATTTCTTGGCGAATCGCTTTATTATCTACGAGTGCCAAAAGCTGTTCCCGTGTTTCAATAATTTTACCTTTTAAAACTTCCGCTCGCCCATTTTTCAATAAAATCCGTTGCGAAATATCTTTGTTATCTTTCTGTTTCGGTAACCCATTTTTATCCAAACCACCTGCTGCTTCGATTATTTCAGCGCGTAATTCATTGATGTAATTGAAGAATTCATTGGCTGTTTCTTGCATTTTTTTGACCTTCTCCTTGAAAGGCTCGTACTGCGAGTAGGCATCTGCTTGTTTATTGATAGCAATCGCAAGTTTTTCGTTCGAGACTTCCACCAATTGACTGCTTTCGTTCAGGCTTTTATCCATAAAAAATAAGGCTTGCATCACTTCTGCCGATACGTTGAGTGCCAACATAGCGGTCAGCACGAGATACATTAAATTGACCATCAGCTGGCGCGGTTCCTTTGGTATTGACACAGCACAAATAGTTTTTAGTGTTGCTTCGGCGTGACTCCGAAGAACAGATTTTGAAATAATAGACGATTGACGGTCAACGGCAGACGGTTGAGGGCGCGACGTTGAGAGACAAGGTTGTCGTCTATTCAAGTAATTTTAATCCAATCTTATTTTGTTGACTGCTGAATGTAATGGTTAGAAACAAAAATATCGTGTTATTTACATTCTCATAATGAAAGAGCAATATAAAGATACAGGTACTTACTAAATAATTTTTATCATTATGTAAAAGATAAGATTATTTATAACCATTATATTTACAATTAGTATTGAATTTCCGTGTGCCGTAAACAGTCAACCGTGTGCCGTTTTAACCAAATCTTATTACATTTGCAAAAAAAACAATTCAGTTATGGCATTAGACCAAGTTGATGTAGATAATTACGAAGAACAAGTGGAAAAGGAAATGTCCTTTTTAGACCATTTGGAAGAGTTGCGTTGGCATTTGGTGCGAGCAGTTTCATCTATTGTAGTAGTTGGAACGATCGTGTTTTTAGCGAAAGACTTCGTTTTCGATACGGTTCTATTTGGACCTCGTAATGATGATTTTTGGTCCTATCAGGGCATATGTAACTTATCGGAGTTGTTGGGTATGGGAGATGTACTGTGTCTGGAACCAACCATTTTTAAAATTATTGCTACTGAATTTGGCGAGCGATTTATTGTGCACATTAAGGTGTCGATAATGTTGGGATTTGTGATAGCATTTCCTTACATCTTCTACCAGTTTTGGAGTTTTATTGCGCCAGGGTTATATGATAAAGAACGCAAAGCAGCGCGTGGAGTCGTATTTATTTGTTCGTCTTTATTTATTATGGGCGTCTTATTTGGCTACTTTATCATCTCTCCTTTTGCAGTGAATTTTTTGGCAGGTTATGAAATTCAAGGAGTTGAAGCGACTACTTCTTTAGCGTCTTATGTGAGCTATATGATGATGTTTACGATACCCACTGGAATTATTTTTGAATTGCCAGTAGTGGTATATTTTTTAGCAAAAGTAGGGTTAGTGACTGCTGATTTTATGAGAACGTATCGCCGTCATGCAGTCGTTGTGATATTGGTAATGGCAGCTTTAATCACGCCGCCGGATGTAGTGACGCAGTTTTTAATCGGTATTCCATTGTACTTTTTATATGAGATTAGTATTTTAATTGCAGGGCGGGTAGAAAAGAAGAACGAGTTGGCAATGCGTTAAGGCAAAGTAAAATGACCACTTTATTAATTTATTTTGCCTGAAACTTTATTTTGAAAAATGAATAATTTGGCAGAAATGAGCAATATGAAATTTAAAAATCAGGCTGTATTTTTTTTATTAGTTGGTCTTTTTTTGAGCTTTGGTTTACAAGCTCAAAAACCTGTCGTGGTGAAAATTGATGCGGATTCTATTCAAATTGGCGATGCCGTTTCGATGGAATTTATTGTGAATATTGCGGGTGGTGTTTCGATTAAAAAAGTAAGTTTTGCCAACTATGATTCTATTGAATCAGTGGTGCGAAGACCAACGGTGGATGGTTCAGAAATATTTTATGCCGATTTTGAAATGCAAGGGTATGGAGTATGGAAGTCACCTGGGAATGATAAAAATATTATTTTTGAAAAGCCAGACTTGGATTGGACGAGCAAAGAAGGCGATAATGATTTACAACGGAATGCCTTAACTTTTACGATTTGGAATGAAGGGATTTATATCTTGCCGCCTGTCCAAATTACCTTTAATCGAGGTGGTCGGACGTACAAGCAGAATTCCAATAAAATTCCGTTAGTCGTCGGTTCGCCGTTAGTGGAGGCTGCGGCAAATCAGCAGGATTCAATTGCACTGAGTGACATCAAACCAATTATCGAAGAACCAGTTAAATTAGCTGATTACATACCATATATAATAGGTGTCATTTTATTGATTCATTTGATTTGTCTAATTTATTTTTTGATGAACAATCAGCAGAAAACTGAGCTTTTGCCGATACCTGTGATGCAAATGACGAGTCATGCTTTGGCGGGAAATAAGTTGACTATTTTGAAAAATGGGCAGCTTTGGCAACAAGGAAATGTGAAAGAATACTTGAGTAAATTAACGTTTATCGTAAGAGAATATTTAGAAAATAGGTATGATATTCCGGCGTTGGAAAGTACGTCAGGGCAGATTTTACAAAAAATAAAGTCTGTAGGTTTATCGGATAACATACAAATGGGCTTGCGTGAATTGTTTCAAAAATCGGATTTGGTAAAGTTTGCGAAAGCAGAACCGGAGCCTGATTTTTTGGAAAATTCTTACAGAAAAGCGGCAA
>JBLHWU010000225.1:0-9967 GCA_047629355.1 Saprospiraceae bacterium
AGAATTCTGCTGGAAACTATGAGATGTTTCTCCACCCCCGCTGGACTAACGATCAAACGTACCTGAATTATGGGTCAGGTGGATTTAATATTCGCAATAATTCCAGTACGGTCACTATGTTCATGCAAGATAGTGGCAATGTAGGTATAGGCACCACTAGCCCACTTCAACGATTGCATGTTTTTGGCAACATGCGTACCGAGGGCAATCTAAATGTTTTTGGAGATGCCGCTAAACCTGGTGGTGGTATGTGGAGTTTTGTTTCAGATTTACGACTTAAAAAAGACATTGAAAATTTTGATGACGGACTTGAAGCTATCAGGAAGGTACGCCCAATTTCTTACCATTACAATGGTAAAAAGGGGTTGCCAACGGAGCCTCGCTATGTCGGCATTGTTGCTCAAGAATTACAGGAAATAGCGCCTTATATGGTGTCTGTTTCTCGCATGGAGGAAAATGTTGAAGAGTATTTAACAGTTGACCCAAACGCATTTTTATACATGCTGATTAATTCAGTGCAGGAACTTGATGAAACGGTGCAAATGCAGCAAAAGAAAATTGAGGCGCAACGAGCAGAATTACAAGCCATCAAAAAGACACAACAAGACGAGTTAAGTGCCATTAAAAAAGCACTCGAAAAAGCTGGTATTTCACTCGATTGATTTTGGCAAATAAAAGCATTGGAACAGATGTTAATCACCCCTTTAAATTATTGGTGAATCAAACCATCTCTTTTGGGTTAGGAATTGGAAATATTAATGGTTGGGAATTATACCATACTGAAGGTTCCGGTGCTTTAGAAATTTATTATGGGGCATTACGGGGGTCTTTCAGCGGTTCGACTGGGTGCATATAGTGCGCTTTCCGACCGTAGTTTTAAAGACAGTTCTGTGCCGCTTAACAATGTATTGCCTTTTGTTTTACAACTGGAAGCAAAAAGTTATAATTTTGTACTGAAAACTCAACAGATTTTTAATCTTGATTTTTCGTAAAATAAAAAGTACCTAACCTCAGGGAGTTTGAGGGTAAAAAGTGGTTGTACAACCACTTTTTACCCTCAAGAGACCAAGCGCGCCGCGCCTGCGGTGGCGCGGGGAGTATATTTAGGGGGAGAGAAGAATTGGATTTTTCATAAAAATCCAATTCTTCTCTCCCCTAAACCCCTTAGAAAATCAAAACACAGATAAAAATAGGTGCAATTTTTCATAAAACTTAAATATCTTTAAAATCTGTTGAGTTTTCAGTTTTATAGCAGACCCGAAAAAAGAACGCAGCCTCGGTTTCATTGCTCAGGAAGTAGAACAATTGTTTCCAGAACTGATTACACCACCTTCTGTTTCTGAAAAAGGGGAATCTCCTTATTTAATGGATTATTCTGGGTTTGGAATCCTTGCGGTCAAAGCGATTCAGGAGCAACAAGCAATCATCGATAACCAAGCAAAGAAAATAGAAACGCTTGAGACAGAAATGAGTGCGATTAAAAAAGCATTGGCAAAGGCGGGGATTGAGTTGGATTGAGGGAATTCTTGCGGTAGCATTTGAGGGGTGAAAGTGTTGGGTCGCTCCGCTTGTGAAAAGCTTTGCTTTCTCAACGTTGATGGGTGGAGGCGTCCTCGCCGTTTGATGGGTCGTTCGTTATACTATATTAGTGGGATAACGGACGAGACGCCCTTACCTTCGGACGTTGAGAAAGCAACAGCTTTTCAAGAGTGTAGTTACAGCGGTATGGTATATGGTATGGTATAGTTTATTTTAGAAAGTCGAAAATTTTAAATCAAACCTTCCTTCCGTAACATGCATTTTTTCTAACGCACAATCTTCATCTTCTCGAACTGCAGTAAATTCAACAGTCTCAGAAATAATTTCATTCTCTTTGTCTAATTTACTGATAATTGGCGGTGTATCAAATGTAAGGCTGAAGTTAATCACGAGGATATTCATCGTTTTTCATCAAACCTTCAATAGCTATTATATTTTCGAGTATTTGCAGAAAAGGTATCGCTAAAAGGGACAGCCATACATTTGATACACCGCCAAAAAAAGATGAAAATATTCCAAAGCCTCAGCGCGGCGGCACTCTTTGCTCTTCAAAAGTTCAATAGTACCGCTACGCTGTGGCTATAAGATAGAAAACATTACTTTGTTACCAAGAGGGTCGGCACGCTGTGCCTGCATTTCTAAACAAGTACATGTCTCACAAAAAACTGTTGACGTGTGCGTGCAGTTTTTCGTATACCCGATACTTGATGTCGAAAATAATTTAAATTTTACCTTTTTTCTATTCCCTCAAACACCTCTCCACCGCCATCCAAAAACACCCAACACTAATAAAAAAATACCCACAAATCCAATCCACCAATTATTATATTTCGTAAAATTCACTCCTTCATCATCACCCGTCAAAACAAAAGCAGCCCAATAATGCGGGAAGGTTTTTCTACCTTTTTCGAGATACGTTAGTTTGGCTTGTCGAAGTGCTTCGGCTTTCCCTTTTCCTGCTTTCAAGTTTTTATAAAACACGTCCATCAAGGCAGCAGTTGCTTCGTCATCAGCTTGCCAAAGGCTCATCACGATATTCGGACAGCCGGCTTTTCGAAAAGCACGCGCCAAACTAATTGGACCTTCACTGGTAATCAATTTTCCAGAACCCGTATTGCAAGCACTCAAAACCACCAATTCAGCGGATAATTTCATGTTGGCTATTTCGTAAGCATAAAGGGTAGCATCTTCTCCGCCATTGGGATTATCCGAGAACTTCAATCCAGAAAAAGAAGGATTTTCATTATCAATGCTGGCGTGCATTGCCAGATGTAGGAGACGATGTTGATTTGCCAATTTTTTAAAATTATCTTCGGTCGCCATCTGACCAATCATATTTTTAGAATCCAATAAGTCATTAATATTTTTGACTTCCAATTGGGCATATTTTAAGGCACTCAATTCACTACGGCTGGCAAAAACTCCCTCCGCATCATTTTGATAGATAGGCGAAAAAGCCAATAATTGGTCTTTCTGAGTAGCTTGTTTTTCAGCAGGAATTAATAGTAAAGAAGGAGCATAAGCATACCTTATGGTTGATTTTTTTAATATATAGGGCAACGAAGCATAATCTACTTCCACCTGATTTTTTGATTGTTCTGTCAGTAACAATTCGATGGGAATCAAGGTCAATAACCCATCTGGAATAAGAACAATAGACCCATTTATAGGCGTACCTAAAGGAAACAATGCTTCATAAAGATTACTGGATTGCTGAATGAAATCATTAAAAAGTGATAAAGCGTTGCCTTTATTGGAAGCTAAAGCGTTGTCATTTAGCATTTTAGAAAACAACAGGATAGATTCATCAAAAGAATCCTTCTTTTTTATTTGTTTAAAATCAACATGGTCTGGCGTGATTTTGAAAAAATATAAATTCGTTTCACCAACAAACCAGGCAAAGATGGTTTCTTGATTTATCGCTACTTTTTTTTGAAAAACGTCGAGATTAAAAGCTTCCAGTTCATTTTTAACTTGGTAGTATTTTGGAAAATCTTTTTCTAAATCATTTAATATGTTAGCATAGCGTTCCTTTTTATCGAAAAGTGCTTTTTGTCCCTGTTCTTTCTCTTCCTTGGTCGTCGCGTTTTTCAATTGAAAAGCCAGTTCATCTAAATCTTGTTTGATGGTCGCAACGTTTTGCCGCAAACTATCTGGAATCTCCCCAATGCTTTTGGCTCGTTCATTTTGCAGCACATTTCTTAGCAGGACCGATTTACTTTGCTCATAAATAGTAAAGGCTTTTTCTAAATAAGCGGCATCCGTTGTTTGTTCAAAAAGTTGGAAACAATAGCCCAAGGCTTTTTCAAAAATCAATCTGGAATCTTTCAAAAAGAGAAACTTCGAATTCTTTTCTGCTATATTTTTTTGAATAAGGGTAATGGTTTGAATAAGAGACTCCGCCGTATTTAAAGCCATTTCCAGTTTGAATTTACTCGGCGCAGCGGTATTCCAAGCATCGAGCGTCGTCATTTTTTCATTCAATATCTGATGAAATCTTTCGGATACATTCCATATTTCTACCTTAGGGTTGCTCCACGTAATAGAATCTAACGGTTCTTCCGATAGCTGACTTAAACCTTTCTGATAGAGAGAAAGGGCTTGTTCATAATTTTTTTCAGATTGGTAAAGCGTGCCTAAATTCTGATAGGCGGTTGCAGAATAAGCTGGATTAATCGTTGTTTTTTCATAATATTCAATAGCTTGATACCCATATTTGATAGCCAAATCACGGCGATTGGTTAGGAAATAGGCTTCACTTAAAGAGGTTAAGCGATGTGCCAATTTTTTGCCTTGAGATTCCTCCTGCTGTCGGTCAATCGCAATGGCACTTTCAAAAAAATGAATTGCTTTTTTATATTCTTGGTTTTGAAGATGTAGAGAACCAATATTAAAGTAGGTATCAGAAACACGGGGATGAACTTTGCCGTATTGCTTTATCTTAATCACTAAAGCACGTTCGTAAAAATCAATGGCTTTCCCATGCTCCCCCAGTTGCTGATAAACAACACCGATATTATTATAGTTAATTCCCAAGGAAGAATCCGTATTTCCTAAAACTGCTTTTTTTATTTTCAGTGACTGATTGTGATAAACCAAAGCCTTATCGTAGTCTTTTTTGCCCATCCAATAATTCCCTAATACATTATAACACTTGGCGACGTCTACTTGAGTTTCTTCGGTTAGCATAAAGATAGCCAAGGCTTTATGCAGAAGCATATCCACCTGTTGACCGTTGCGTCGAGTTTGGTCTATAATGGCATCCCAATAGTATAGTCTCGCCAAAACTGGATGATTATCTCCCAACTTTCGGGCACAATCTTCTTCAATCGCCTTTATTTTACTTAATTCTTTTTCGTTATTTTTTAATTTCAAATAACAATCAATTTCACCTACCTGGCTTTTGAAGAAATTTTCCCAATCTTCTTTTTCTTTAAATAAAGAACTGGCATTCCCGTATTCAGTCAACGCAAGTGAATACTTTGCTTGATTAACTAACTTTTTTGTTTCTTGGAAAAATTGGGTATTAACAGCCGTAGAAAAAGGTATTTGAGAAACTCCAGTCGTCTTCAAATACAAGGATAAAACCAGTAAAAGATAAAATCTAATCATTGAAGGTATTTATGATTTGAAGCACCGCTTTTAAAGTTGTTTCAATACTTTCAAAGCTTCTTTATGTTTAAAATGTATCAGTTGATTGGCTATTTTTTGCAAGGCTTCTTTCGCTGCTGTTGTATTCTCCATTTTTAAAAAGGACAAGGCAATAAACCATTGTGCATCCGGAAAATACGAGCTTTCTTGGTTTATTTTTTCAAAACTATTGACTGCATTTTGGGCTTTATTCGTCATCAAGTAACTTATTCCCAAATACAATTTCCCTCGCTCCTTGAAATGAAAATCAGGCTGTTCGATGACTGGCAATAATAAATTAATTGTTTTTTCAAAATTCTGATGAATATAAGCGTTCATGGCTTTTTCCCAAACTTCAGATTGATTGGTCCCATTTCGTTCATTTGCGGGAGCCGGCAATTCAAAATGAGTCGCAAATAATTCATCGTTGGATTTCAGGTGTCCAAAATTTTGAAAAATTAAATAGCCCGTAACCAGAAGCACAAAACAAGCCGCAATCGCCATCACTCGCTTGAGCTGAACAATTCTAGGCTGTTTTTCTTCCAGTCGATTCAACACAAAAGCTGCTCGCTTTCTAAGCTGATTTTTTGCTCCAGCGCGAATCACTTGAAGCTCTTTTTTATACAACTCATATTCCTGTACAAAGCGTACATCAGATTTCAGCTGCGCTTGAAAATCTTCTTCAGAAACTTCACCGTTCCAGTATTTGTCGATATAATCTTGGGTCTTTCTGTGACTGTTCATTTCAACTTCATTTAAAAATTATCATTTGGCGATTATATTGTTAAAAGCTTAGAATTTACTACGCGTTACTTACCCTTATCAACCCATCATTTGCCTTAGTTTTTTTAAACACCTATACTTTGTGTCTTTGGCTTGAACACTTCCAAGCAAACCTATCCGTTCAGCAATTTCGGACATACTATATCCCCAAAATCCCCAATCTATCAAAATTTGTTTACAAGGTTCTCCCAATTTGTTCAAGTACTTATGCAGCTGCTTCATCTGCTCCTTCAGGTCCATTTCTTCATCTGCAGTAGGCATAGAATCAGGGTTTTCTAACAATTGCAATCCATAGTCTATTCTATTAGTCTTATTTTTTCTAAAAAGGTCGATAGATTTGAAATAAAAAATTTTATAGAGATAGGAAGAGAGCTTGCTTTCCCCTTTAAATTTTCCATCGACTACCTGTTCTATCAAGTCAATCAATGTATCCGTGAAAGCATCTAAGGCTTGTTCTTTACTAATGCCTACTTTTTTCACCATAGTGGGCACAAAATGAATGAACGTATTTAACAAATACGTCACTGCTTGCTCCCTAGAAATACCTCCTTTAGTTAAGGCTTCAATCAATTGATTATCTGACCATCTTTTGAATTTATCCATTCATTTATTTATAGAAGTATGAGAATAAGGAATGCGAATTAAATGAACTCAGACTCTTGAGAGGATATTTTGCCCTCATTTTTTACTTTAAAAATGCTCATTATATCAACATAAATAGCACTTTCGAAGCAAAAAGGAAGAACAAAACCGCTCTCTCAAGAATCTACACTTATTTATTTCGTGTTCCTAAAGGAATTGGTAATCAATAATCTGCCTAATTTCTTTAATTTAATGGCGTTTCATCTCGCAAACTTAATTGAATAATCTGAAAATAGAAGGTATTCTTCTTAAAACGTGGTTTATAAAACCCGTTTTTATCCCTCAAGCTTTTCTCCCCCGCCGCCGAAGGCGGCGGGCTGGGTGTTTTTGAGGGGCAAAATCGGGCTTAACGCCCAATTTTGCCCCTCAAACTACCCATTGATAAAGAAGGAAACAAGAGTCTGAGTTTATTTAATTCGCATTCTTAAGTCTAAAATCGAAGCAGAATTCTGCATATTTTTGTCAGCAGGTTTATCCACGTTTGCCTGTCGCCACTTTTTCGCCAAGCTAATCGCACTCATTTGGAATTATTTTCCCCCTTATTTAACGTAATCAACATTACCCCCGCAATCACCACAATTGTCCCAATCCATTGCAACCAACTCAGCCGTTCGCCTAAGAAAATATACGCTAAAACGATAGTCGAAATCGGACCAATACCACTAATAATAGAGGCCTTGCTTGCGCCAATAATGCGTACGCCTGCTGTGACTAGAAAGGACGCCAAGACTGTCGAAAAAATCGCCATCAAAAAAGCGAAGAAATAAACTTCTTTGGCAAAGTGAAATAATTGAAAATTGTAAACAACTGCATGGTGCAAAAGAATAGCGGAACAGGCGGACAACATCGCCAAAGAATTGTATTGCAACGTTCCCATTTTTGTCAACATTTTACCGCTGCCAATCAAATAAATTGCGTAAGCTAAGGCTGCCATAAAGACCAATCCGCAGCCAAATAAAACGTTGTCACCTTCGGGCATGGTGAAATTTTCGTACATCGCAATGCCAATTCCGATGTAGGTTAAAATGAGTGCGAATGCTTCTATTCTGGTAATTTTCTTCTTTAAAAATAGGAAAGACAACAGTAAAACCAAGGTCGGATAAGTAAATAAAACGACTCTTTCCAAACTCGCTGTCACATATTTTAAACCAAAAAAATCAAATAAGCTCGCTACATAAAATCCTAAAATGCCAAAGAGGAAAATAAAGCCGTAATCCTTCTTGGTTAAAGTCGATTTAGTCGCGCTTTTTCGATTAGAATGCCAGGCAATGGCGATAAAAAACGGTAAGGCAAATCCCATTCGCAAAGCCATCAAAGACACGGTATCAACGTCGTATTGATAGGCTAATTTTACCAAAACAGCCTTGGCAGAAAAGGTAATTGAGCCACAAAGAATTAGGAATATGGCAAACATTTCGCGGTTAGGATTGGAGGTAGATAGTGGGTTTTTCATCGGGGCGAAGGTAGGGCGTTTTTTGGATTCAAACAGTAATGATACCTTCTTCAATTTCGCCAATTTCCAATGCCCAACCACTTAGATACCGATGTCCTGAGAGCCAAGCTAAGATTCCATCAACCTGGTGCCAATTGGTGGGCATTTTCGCTAGCTTTAAAGGTAAAATAGGTTGAAGTAATTTTAAAAAATCGCCAATTTCCGCTTGCTTTTTTTTATAAACTAAAATATCTGGAAATAAGGTTTTGACTAAAAAGGAAGGATAAGTTTCAAAAAACAAAGTACTGGAATTCAGGTAGTTGTGTTTTAATTTCATTGCTCTCGCCGTGAGTCCTCCTAAAAACATGGGGGACATCGCTCGCAATTCTTTATCGCATTTTCGAAAGAAAAAATTAGGTTCGGCAATCGTTTCTTTTTGAAAATAAGCGGCAGGTAAACTCAGCGGTGCATCAATAAAAATTTGACTGGGTTTCAGCGAGTCAATCTGCTGTTTGAGAAAAGCATCGGCATCTTTTTTCTTTTCACTTTGCAGTAAATGTAGTTTGCCATTCTTTTTATAGCAAATAACAGTCGTGCCTGCTATTTTTGAGCCGTAGTCGATTCCGAAGTGCATGTTTTTTCGTTAATTTTTGAAGATTAGAATAAATTAAGAAACAGGAGATTACCTTAAAAGTTTTTTAAAAAAACGGATAAAGCTTTTCAATAAAAATTGCTTTCACCTTATCTGAAATTATAATTTGACAAAAAAATAGCCTCGCTCAAAGTGTCGATTATTCATATTCAGGTACTTCTAGACTACAACTTTAAAATTGGTCACCACTTTTCAAAAAATGTCCCTACATTCGCGTTATTTAATTGAAAAAACGACCATGATTTTATTTCAACAAGCTGTCCAAATTGTCCTCGCCGAAGTCAAAGATTTTGGAACTGAAAAAGCGTCAATGATGGCGGCTTTAGGGCGAATTCTTCGCGAAGATTTGATCGCTGACCGCGAATTTCCACCATACGACCGTGTGACGATGGACGGAATTGCTTTTCAATTTGACGAAGTAAAAAAGAGTGGAGGCATTTTTAAAATCGAAGGTGTCGCTGCAGCAGGAGCACCCGAAATGACCTTGCAAAATGACCAAAGTTGCTTGGAAACAATGACGGGTTCTATTTTACCGAAAAATACAGATACAGTCATTCGTTACGAAGATGTTTTGATTGAAAATGGCATCGCAACTTTGCAAGTTTCCGATTTTAAAAAAGGCAAAAATATTCATCGAAAAGGATCTGACCGTTCAAAAGGCAGCCTTTTGGTCAAAGCTGGAAAACGAATTACTGCCGCTGAAATTGGCGTGGCAGCAACGGTTGGAAAAACGCATTTAGCCGTCAGTCGATTGCCAAAAGTTAGCATCATCGGAACGGGCGATGAACTTGTCGAAGTGGCCACAACTCCATTGGCGCATCAAATTAGAAAATCGAATAGTTATAGCATTCAAGCAGCCTTATTAAGTTTGGGTATTCCTTCCGAAAATCATCATTTGAACGATGATTTGGCAGAAGTAACGGCGAATTTGAAAATATTAATTGCTGATAATGAAGTCCTTATACTAAGTGGCGGCGTTTCTAAAGGAAAGTTTGATTACTTACCCGCTGCCCTCGAATCGTTGGGTGTTGAGAAATTATTTCATAAAGTGAGGCAACGACCGGGGAAGCCATTTTGGTTTGGAAAAGCGCAGAATGGAACACTGATATTTGCGTTGCCCGGTAATCCAGTTTCGTCATTTATGTGTACGCATCGCTATGTATTGCCTTTTTTAAAAGCTTGTTTGCAATTGCAAACAACGCCACAACCAATGGCTGTTTTGACGCAAAATTTCACCTTTAAACCTGATTTGACTTATTTTTTGCAAGTCAAAATATTCTATAAGGAGA
>JBLHWU010000226.1:0-9790 GCA_047629355.1 Saprospiraceae bacterium
GTAATTTTTTCTTCTAAAGAATTCAAAAAATCGTTGCATAGCCTTCGTTACGGAACTATTTTTTGTGTTTTTTAGAAGGGAAAAGGACAAGCATAATGGCCCAAGTTATTGAATCGTTTTTACTAAAGCAAAAGATACTCCGATTTTTTCTTTTTTTGACGATCGGACACAAGAAGTGGGCAAGATTGCTTATCGGTATGGTTTGAATTTTAATCAGCGAATCAAATCAAATCTGTATTTCAAAACAGGTTTTCGATATGCTAAAGTCGGGTATCAGAGTGAAGTGAAGGAACTTAGATTTGGCAACGATATTCAAATTGCAATTGCTAGTGGTGATGTTGTCGTAGAAGATATACCAACTCATGAATTTCAAGAAGAGTACAGCTATACCTTTATTGAAATTCCTTTGATGGTTCGTTATGAGCTAAAAAATCACCGTTTTACGCCTTTCTTTGAAATCGGAATGTCGCCTAATTTCTATGTCAAATCGGAAGTTGAGTAAATTTTAGACAAAGAACTTTTTGGAATAACAATTAGTGAAACAAGGAATAATTTCAGTTCCGTTAGTATGGTCGGTAGCCTTTCTTTTGGTGTCAATTGTCAATTAAGCAAGCATTTTCAACTATTCACACAGCCAATTATTAGATACCACCTGACCAATTTGACTAAAGAGCCGGAGCAAGAACATTTATATAATTTTGGCATTGAAATCGGTGTGCGTGGCGCATTAAAATAATCTATTTTTTATCTAAAATACTTTTCATGAAACAACGAATTACTATTTTTCTACTATGCTTACCCCTGCTAATTTTTGCACAAAAAAACAAATCCATTGATTTTGTAGCAGGTATAGATTACAATTATCGAAGTTTAAATTCCAATAGTTCAGATGACGGGGCAGCGAAAATTGGCTACCGTTTTGGGTTCAATTATAATAAACAATTAACCGATAAATTGTATTTTAAATTGGGACTTCGCGGTGTGAATATTCGTTATGAGACGGAAAAAATACTTGAATTTGTGTATGGAAGTGAAATCGAAGCAGGTTTGGCAATAGGCACAGGACCTATTTTTGACCCGACTTTACCGCATGAGTTTCAGTTTTTTTATGATTATTGGTTTTTGGAAGTGCCGATTGTCGGGCGCTATGAATTTAGTGAAAGTCGTTGGTCGCCATTTGTAGAAGTGGGGCTGTCACCAAATTTATATTTAAGAGGAAAGGAGATCCAACAAACGGATTTGGGAGAGACCAATTTCGAAGCTGGAAATATCAACAAAATGCAATTGGTAGGCAGTGTTTCTTTCGGTGTTAATTATGCAGCAACGGAAAATTTGCAAGTTTTTGCGCAGCCGATTTTTCGCTATCATTTGACGAAAACGACGGATTTGGGGAGTGAAGAGCATTTGTACAATGCGGGACTGGAAATTGGGATGCGGAAGCGTTTAAAATAAAACAATGAAATCAATACGCCTTAGTAACGGTGAAAGAATAAGTTCCCTAACTATCCTCGTTTATTTTGGTCTTAGTTTTTGCTTTTGAAATAGAAGTTATCTATAGGAGTTGTTCATTAAACTGTTTCAAAAGTAAAAAATAAGGGCAAAAGAAATACAGGAGAGTTGGGGAAGTTATTTTTTTACCACTACTTATTTTACCAAATACTTCCAAAGCACTTGAAATCATTAGCAATGATGAAGGTTGGAGCATTTGTAAGACTCCAACCTTCAATCAACCTTTATTTGGAAACCTCTTTGAGGTCTAAATTTTCACCACTTTCCCAATCCACACCTTTCCATTAATAATAGCTTTAACAATGTAAACGTCCGCAGGGACTTCATTG
Organism: Saprospiraceae bacterium; assembly: GCA_047629355.1. Classification (GTDB taxonomy): domain Bacteria; phylum Bacteroidota; class Bacteroidia; order Chitinophagales; family Saprospiraceae; genus CAYUNA01. Next base: position 1,839 of record JBLHWU010000226.1, read on the forward strand.
CCCATAGCGTCAAGTCCGTCCCATTTAAATTCAAAACGATTATTAGGTAGCGGTGCTATTTCTAGGCTACGAATAACGGTGCCCGCCATATTGACAATTTGAATGAAAATTGGCTCAGTAATGGTTTCGTTGGTCTCAAATTGGAGTGTCGTTCCTATCCGGAAAGGATTTGGATAAAGGATTAAATTATTGTTAGTGTCGGAAGATATCTCTGTTGTTTCTGTTGCTCCACCACCGCCACCGTTCGTATTATCGTCAAAACTAGTAAATGGACTTATCACTCCAAAACAGAGACTAATCGAAATCGTACTGTCTTCCAAAACCATTGCATCAGGAGAATCTGGGGGTAAACTATAGAATTCATTGAATAAATGTTCCATTTTTCGCTTTGCCCAGAGTCTTGGTAGAAAAGTAAGCGCTTGACTAGAGGTATCTGCCAAATTAATAGAATAATTATACTCAACGGGTTGCCCAAAAGCGGTGCCTGTGAAAGTCAACTCAATCGGTACGGGCTCTTGATATCGACCGACAACGATTAATTGTTGACCTTTGAATAAATTTGGCAAATCCTGTGGGTACGTTTCGGTAATAATAGGTGGGTCGATGGTCATTGTGGTGTTTAAAAGTACTGGATTTTGAATCGTTAAATAGAATTGACTAAGAACTTCCTGAAGTTCGTCATTCTCTAAAAATTCCACCAATCCGTCGTTTTGCGTTGCTAATAATGTTAGTAATTGTTGGTTGACATCCGTACCAATACCAAAAGTGAAAATGGCTAAATCTTGTACACTATTCATGCTAAGTTCGTTTTGTACATGGCTCAAAATACCACTAGTGCTAGTGATGCCAGCACTCGCATTACCATCTGTGAAAAAGATGATGATATTGGCTTTTTCAGTATCATTGTCTTGAAAATCTTCAATAGCTTCTGAAAATGCACCAGAAATATTGGTTGAGCCATTAGCATTTATACCATCAATGAAAGCAAGCGCATTGCTTAAATTGACCGCAGTCGCAGGTACATGTTCAGGTTGAAAAGCTGTAACATTCGTATCAAACGAAATAATATTGAAGGCATCTCCAACATTTAAATTATTGACAATAAACGAAGCAGCTTCTCTTGCTTGTATTATTTTTTCACCACTCATACTCCCTGATTCATCAATAATTAAAGTGAAAACTTTGTCAATCACTTGCGTATTGTTACTTGGGTCAGGCTCAATAATAAATGCCATGTAACCCTGTCCATAATCGTCGCAATGTAGTAAGCTATCAGCGATATAAGTACTAAAATCAAAAAGCCCTAATTCATCAGCATTCAGCTGATAGGAAATTTCAAAATCAGCATCGGCAGGTGTGTTTTGCAAAACAAAGTCAAGCGTTGCGGTATTGCCTAAAATATCTACTTCATACCCTGAATGATTGAGTAATTCGACGGATTCAATGGTTCGGTCTGAATAAAGAGAGAAAGACAATCGTTGTTGTAAAAGTGGTTCGTCTTGGATAATTGAATAGTCGTTGGCATGGAAGAAATTGACATAATTGAAAGCGTATGGTAACAAATCTACATAGGTAACTTCAAATGTAATGGTCGAATCTTTGGGTACAAATTGCTCTAAATCGAAGTATAAAGGAAACGCACCAAGGTACGTTCGTGCGGCAGAAGATGGAAAGACACCGCCGCCACCATTGCCATTCGGTAGTAGGGTGTCTTGTGGCTCAGGAGACAAATCGGCGGTGTACCACTGTCCAAAATTTAACCAACGAAGACTGAGCGCACTGCCTGTCTCAGTCATCGGAAAACCAAATTTTAGGGTAGTGTCCTGTCCCGTGTTGTTGCGGAAAACGTGGCGACTAATGACGGTTGCGATTTGATTGTTGACCTCTACCAAAATTTCGGTTGAGAGTAGCGGTAAATAGACTTCTTCGCCGGCATTGATAATGCAAATACCATTGGCAAAAGAAAAGCAAGAAAGTGTAACCAGGAAGGTTAAAATTAGAGAAATCCTTTTCATTGTTGTAGGTTTTTAGATGAATAAATTAGAAATATTGCTTTAATTTATCCTGCATTATCGAATTATTTTAAAATTAAATAAAGAATGTAATGCAAAAGTCATTATAATAAATGTCTGGTCGGCTGTATTGCCAATGATTGGGTAGTAAGTAGATGCGTTTTCCGAAAAATAAAATCAATGTTTAAACATCTTAATCGGAAATGTGTTATTAGGTAAATAGACAATTCAAAGTAAAAAAATGGATAGAAAGAATTTCATCAAAAAAACGTTTTTAGGCGCAGCGGGTGTCGCTACTGGAAATACCTTGTTGCAGGCTGAAAACGTCAAGTTAAAGCACTCGACTTACGACAAATTAATGGAGCAAGTCGGCTTCAATCATTTACCAAATCAAGAAATAAAAACAATGAAATCAGTATTGCATAAAGCCGAGACGAGAGGACAGGCCAACCACGGTTGGTTGAATTCGCATCATTCCTTTAGCTTCGCGAATTACCACAATCCAGAACGGGTACATTTTGGCGTGTTGCGCGTGTTGAATGATGATGTGGTTGCAGCAGGCAGAGGTTTTGGAATGCATCCGCACGACAATATGGAGATAATTTCGATTCCATTGGAGGGCGATTTGCAACACAAAGATAGCATAGGTAATGTGGCAACTATCAAGCAGGGAGATGTGCAAGCGATGAGTGCAGGAACGGGTATTTCCCACAGTGAATACAATAAAAATAAGGATGCGGAGGTCAAATTTTTGCAAATATGGGTTTTTCCAAATAAGAAAAATGTAGCACCGCGCTATGACCAAATTACCTTGAAAAAAGCGGATTCTAAGAATAAATTCCAACAGGTTTTATCACCGAATACGGATGATGAAGGCGTTTGGATTCATCAAAATGCTTGGTTTCATATTGGTAATTTAGAAAAAGGAACGCAGCAAACTTACGAGTTGAAAGATAAGACAAATGGCGTTTATGCCTTCATTTTAGATGGAAATGTGGACATCGAAGGACAGGCGTTGAATCTGCGGGACGGTTTCGGTTTGTGGGATACCGAGCGCATTGAAATTTCTGCAACGGATGATGCGCGCGTGTTGTTGATGGAAGTACCGATGGAGATTTGATGTGTTTATGTTTTAAAGTGTTTAGGTCATATGGCACCTACCTAAACACTTTAAAACTAAAACACATAAACACGATTTATTAAAAATGCGGTGGTTTCAAATCCTTAAAATGCCCATTCATTTGCACCCGTTGTCGCAAAGTTTCCATTTCTTTCACCATTGGAAGTAATTTATCAAAATGGCGAAGCATAAAGTTTTGGCGGTCAATTTCTGTAGGAATGCGCAGAAATTCATACTCTTGTTCTACCGAAAAACCAACGTGATGCGCTATTTGATAGGTATTAAATTGTGGGGTATTTTCAGGAATATCTTTCTTGATTTTCATCACAGTAAATAACTCCGTCACTTTGTCAATAATCTGATTGACCATTGAAAAATCGCCTTCATAATCTAATTCCATGCGGTCAACAGTCGCGGCAGAGTAGAGCTTGTCGGGCACATCTTGCATGAATTCGTCTATTCTAAAAATACCGACGCCTTCCGTTTTAACGTCCAACTTTCCATCCGAATGTCGCTTAGCGATTTCCACCAATTTCAATTCTGTCCCAAAGGGCATGAGTTTTTTATCTAAAAATGGTGGAATGCCGAAAGTTGTACCTTCCAAATAGCATTCTTCGACGAGTTGTAAATAGCGGGGTTCGAAAATATGCAGATTGAGGTTTTCGCCTGGAAAAGCAACCAATTGAAGTGGGAATAGTGGAAGAAGATGACTCATTTATATTAATATTTCTGTAGGGTAGGATGGTTATTATGGATTTAAATCATGGTGATTTTTAAAATCACCATGATTTTTCATAATCATCCTATCTAATTTTGTTTCGTTATATGGAGTACATAAAAACGCAAATTTCGACAATTGTTTAAAATAAACAGAGAATTCTTTCTTCCAAAATTCTAATTGTTTTATCGTATCAAAGTCACATCTCCTTTTTCAATGATAACTTCCCCCGTCACCACTTCAACCTCAAAAATATAAATATAGACATCCGCAGCGGCAGGTTTGCCATCGAATTCTCCATCCCAAGTATGCGTTTCGCCTTTGCCATTGTGAACCTCCTTACCCCAGCGATTGTAAATCGTTAAGGAACGAACGGTGTTGCTACTACCTTCATCGACGAGTCCAAAAATATCATTATTGCCATCGCCATTTGGTGTGAAAGCGTTTGGAATATTATAGCCGCAACTGATGGATTCATCGAAATTGACACTGACATCAATACTTTCAAGACAATTTAATTCATCAAATGTATTAGTCAACTGAAAACTATAAGTCCCGGGTTCGCAAGCCATGAAAGTTATTAAAGAATCTCCTGCTCTAATTTCATTGGGAAGTGGTCCAATCCATTGATAATTAATGTTTTCCCCTTCATCTGAACCCGTTGCATCTAAAGTGATACAAGGCGTTTCACAACTGAGGTCATCTGGTGTCAAAACCATCAAGGTTGCTTCAAAAATGGACAAGTCAGTCGTAACAATGCTGTCACAACCGCCGATAGACTGCAGCGTATCGAGATAAAAGCCTGCGACGGTCTGCGCTGCACCGCCCACAAAATAGGCATCACCTGCACAAATCAAAACTGTTGTTTCGGCATCAAATTTTTCATTAAAATTCAATTCCGAAAAAACCAAACTATCACAGCCATTTATAGAAGTCAGTGTGTCAATATAAGTCCCCGAAGTCGTCTGTAAGGCGCCGCCCACAAAAATAGATTCACCTTCACAAAGCTCAATATTGATGGGAATAAAATCACTTGGAAGAAACGATAAATCTGTAAAAACTAAACTATCACAACCAGCCGTTGATGCTAAAGTATCGACATAAATACCCGCCGTGTTTTGATTTGCACCGCCCACAAAAATGCTTTCGCCTAGACATACAGCAACTTCTACGGTATCTGAAGTACTCATTTGAATAGTCAAATCCGTCACAATCGTACTGTCGCAACCACTGAATGTATTGAAAGAATCGGTATAAATACCACTTGTCGTTTGCTCCATTCCTTCTGCAAAATAAGAATCTCCTTCACATAAAAGGACGGTAATTGAGTCCAATTTATTACCAGGGTAAATGTTTTGACCGGTACAAACATATTGCAAATTACTTGCGCCACCCGTCGAAGCGGTATAGCCACCAAAAGCGGTATTTGACCCACCAAAAGCGTCATTGATTAAATCATAAACGCCTGTCATTTGCAGGGTTCCATTCATGAAAATTTGAAAAGTCGTCGTCGTTGGATTCCAAGTAAATGCAACTTCATATTCTTGACCATTTTCCAAGTTCGGCTGAATGATTGGTCCTGCAATTGGGGCAGTCATGTCTCCGTTCACATTGGCGGCTATATGGTCTTGGAAAGGGTCTGCAAATTCTGGATTTTGCCAAGTATCAAATTCAATAATTAAGGAATTTTCAATCGTGCCTGCGCCAATCTGTCCACCAAGCACTCCGCAAGCAGAAAGTCCGTCGCTACTTTGTTGATAAACCATACAAATACCATCTGCACCTTCATCATCTGAACCAAAATACATCGTAACAGTATTGGTGAAAGGTTGCGAAAAATCAATGGGTTCGGGACTCCAAGCGCAAGAAAGTTGGCTATTTTGAGCTGCGCTCATTTGAATACAAGAGTAATCCTGATTGATAGAAGTGTGAAACGCATCACCAGTAATGACGTATTCTGGTGACGAAAGTTCCGTTCCGTTTGTTAGTCCATCCAAGACGCCTACCGTTGTTGGACTAAAATCTAAAGAAAGTCCATTCGCCGTGACATTCCCACTAAAATCATTGATTAAAACAAGATAAATTCCTTGGTCAGTTACTGGCAAAGTCGAAATAAAACCATCGCCATCCGTCGCTTCACATTCATCCATTACCGCTGTTTCATCTAAAGGGTTTGTATTCACCAAGCCCGTCAAATCAGGTATCCCAGTACTTGAATTTCCAGCCGCACCCGTACTTCTCACAGGTTGATTATTTGCCATGAAAATACAAATCTCGTCAAGATTTTCAATTGGTCCCCAGACTTGAATGTCAATGTTTGCCAATTCATTATCGTCAATGTTTTGTGCTAAAAAGCCAAATTCTCCATCAGTTTGTGCTTGAAAAAATAGCCAAGTTAAATGTCCTGCGCCTAAACCATCCCAACAACCGTCATTAATGTTTTCTTGGAAATACGCATCAATCGGCGTTGTTTGTTGGCTTACTTCGTAAATTTCTGGAAAATCATTGCAACGATTTAATAAAAAAGCATCCCCACAAAATCCCGAAGCGCCCACCGTTTCAGGACAATCGACTTGTTCGACAGTGATAGAAAAATCAGTACATAGTGCATTGCTTAAAACGATGAAAATAGGATTGAAAGCATTCACTTCCAATACATTTATTGACAAATTATCTTCCGTGGTATTTTGTAATTGCGCCAAACAAGCCGTCGCTGATTCTGGGCAACCATTGTAGATGGACAATCCTGTATTTAAATTTATACCCGTTACTTGAATATCCAAACAGCCATTCATGCTTGGCATATAAGTATAAATAAAGTCTTCTCCCATTAAAATATCCTCGCCACATGGGCCAGTTTGCACATCATCACCCGCATCACAAGTGGAATTTGATTCAATAAATGGCAATGCAAAAATACTGGCGACTTCATTACAAGGGAGTAGGGTAGTCACGCAGGGCGTTTGGGCACATTCCCAAGTTATTTCAAAACCACCATCGGTCACTGATCCGTCCGAGGTAAATTGCACCGTCACACATCCATCACCAATCTGAAAAGAACTACCCGGTCCATCTCCTGTGAACGCCAAAACTTCCTGACCATTGATGTCCATACCTTCGTAAAAAATAAGATCGTCAAAGTTATTTTCGATATTGGTTGGCGATAAATCAATGTTGATACAACCTGTCAGGCTAGTTGGACAAATAGTGAAAACATTATTTTCGCTATTGGAATAATCATTATCTGGTCCACCCGAATCGAATAAAGTACCCGAACAGGCTGTCGTTTCTGTATCTTCGCCCATCACGTAAATATCTGGTTGAACTTGAATACATAGAACAAAATCTCCAGAATTGGATGTCGCCGACGCTGACCAATCGTTGATTCTTAAAAAATAATCTAATCCGGGCGTTAACCCTTCTAAATCAAAAGTTAATTCTGATGCACCTAAAGCAGTCGTCGCACAATCCAATTCTTGCAATTCGTCTATCAAACATTCTCCTCGATAAACTGCAACTTGTGGTTGCGTCATTGAGCCATTTGGTCCATCAACTCCCGTAATTGTAATTTGAAAATCCACAATACTTCCATCTGCTGGTACCGTAAATTTGAACCAAACATCCCGGTCAACTGTCCCTCCTTGAAAACAGACGGGTATTTCCAATCCCGGACTACTCGAAATCATACTCGGTGTCGCATTTACATTGTTAAAAGTATCAAGGATAGCAGGACAAATTGGTGCTTCTCCTAAATCAATTAAGCCGCTGCAATTATCATTGACTGGTTGGGCAAAGATTGACGTAGCAAAGCATAGAATAGCAAGAATTAAATAGGTGTGGACATTTTTCATACAAGTGAAAGTTGATTTTTTCAATTAGAAAATAGAGAATACTTAATCGGGCATTTATAAATGTAAATGTAGAAAAATTATCTCATTGCTTTAAATGATATTTTGTATGAAAATATTCAGAAGTTTAATAAGTACCGTGTAACAAAAGTTTTCATGTGTTTTGATAAAGGGAATTTAAGTAACGGTGAAAGAATAACTCCGTCATCTGGCAACATTTATTTTGGGCGGTGTATCAAATGTAATGCTGACGT
>JBLHWU010000227.1:0-9745 GCA_047629355.1 Saprospiraceae bacterium
AAGAAGAAAAAAGCATTGGTTGCATTAAAGGATGAAGACGGAAACCCATTGGAAGGCGCAAAGATTTCTTATGCAAAAATGGATGATGTAACGGTTAGCAATGGCGTGACAGTATCGGCGGGCGGCAATGGTGATTTGTTGCAACATTTCGATAGGCCAATGTGCGATACCGACGAGTTGACAACTGGCTTCATTCTGTAGTTATAGACGCGAATCCTTTGGTTACAATGGGATGGTCGTCAGTGGCAAATACTCTGATTGGTGAAATGTATTGTATGGAATTATAAATTTTGTTCATGGGAAGTTTGAATAGAAAATCCTTCAAATTCCGCTAAAATTTTTGAAATATGTTCATTAAAATACAATTGACGGAACCAATTTTGTACAGAAGGACAAAGCTGAATTCTCGAATTCAATTAAAACTTTGGTAAAATAAATTTTTAGCTAACAAGTGTGTAATGTGTTCCAAGTGAGACTTAGTGACTAATTCTAAAAGTGGGAGTAGATGATGTAAAATGTAGATGACCTTGAAATCAGAATGCAAGGCACATGATTTATGTTTATTCCGTAAATTTTAGTTTTTGCAAAATAAAAAACAATGAAAGGCAACAATCGAAATTTTGACTATTATAAACAGAACCCCGTAACGTTTCAACAACAAAATCCTATGAATGGACAGAGCAAAACGAAGGAAGAATTGCATGGTGAAATCAATACTTTGCGGCACGAAAATCAATCGTTGATAGCGGAATTGGACTTTCACAAAAAAATATTCAGAGACGTGCATCAGGTACTCGAAGTGGCGAATGATTTGGAAGAAGCGAAAGAAGAAAATAGTGCGGTAGGCCAATTGTTGACAGAAAACATGCAATTAAAGAGTCAACTGAAAATGTTGCGCTTGTCGAATCGGGAAAAAGAAATCATGCAGTTGATTGTCAAAGGATTTACGTCAAAAGAAATTGCGAGTATGTTGAAAATCAGTAAGTTAACGGTTGATACCCACCGTAAGCATATTCAGCAAAAGCTTCAAGTAAATAACGGAATGGAGTTAATTAAATTAGCGATGAGTAGCGGTTTGGCGTAAAATAATTGGAGTCTGGCTTGCATTTTTTAAAATAGCCATCAATTTTGTTGTCTAAAATTGTTATTTTTGTGTTCAGAAATAAAAGTGGCAAATAAAATTGACGTTTTTTAAACCAAAAATAAAAAAAGAATGAAAAGAATTATACCTTTTTTAGCATTTATTTTGTTGGCATTTTGCGCATCAGCACAGATATTAGAAATTACGCCGAATCCGGTGATGATGAATTTTGAAGATGTAGATTTGACAGATAATTATATCGAAGAAATTGGGCATTATGACATCACGAATACTTCAAGTGAAGCCGTGAGTTTACGATGGGTAAGAATAGTTTCGCCAGATTGTAATGCCGATTGGCAATTGCCAGTTTGTGATAACAATCAGTGTTATTCTGCGGCGGTATCCTCTAATGTTGATGCTAATCTTGGTTTGGATGCTCCAGCAATTTTGCAAGCAGGTGAGATGAGTGATTTGTTCTCTTTGCACGTTAAGCCAAAAGGTCAAGCAGGTTGTTGTACCGTAAAATTAGAATTTTATTTAGCCAATGACTCAAGTACAGTTTTGGAAACAATCGACTTTGATATCCGAATCAACGACCCAAATTGTGATGTTGTAAGTACATCTGAGGCAATGGTTTCTGCATTGCGTGTATTCCCAAATCCAATGACGGATTTTTTCCAATTGGAAGGAAATGACGGCAATGATGTGAAAGAATTGGTTGTTTATAATTTGATAGGTCGGCAAGTTCGTTCTTTCGACGCAACAATTGTAAACAGTTTTGATATGGTAGGTTTGCCAGGCGGTATTTACTTGGTAGGTATGGTTGGTGAAGATGGCAATATTGTTAAGACGGTAAGAATTAGCCGTCAGATTGTGCGACCATAATTATTTAGGTGTTGGGTACTCGGTATTAGGTATTGGGTGCAGCATTTTATAAAAAAACGTTTCGGAGAGTTGCTTTCCGAAACGTTTTTTTATTCGTTTAAATTTAGGAAAAACGGTGTGGTAATTTGTTATACTAAAAAATAGTATATTTGGCAATAGAAATTGAATTGGAGAGATTTAATTTTAAAATGAATAAGTAAAGTAGCCGCTTTTATAAAAAAAATATGAATTCAACCAGAATCATCCCAGTACTCAGTACTCAACACCCAATACCTCGGAAAATCCTAATCATCCGCTTTTCTTCCATCGGGGATATCGTCCTCACCACACCTGTAATTCGTTGTCTGAAAACACAGTTGAATGCGGAAGTTCATTATTTGACCAAACAGTCTTTCTTGTCCATTTTAAAATATAATCCACATATAGATAAAATTTTCACCATTCAAAAAAAGGTATCAGAAGTGTTGCGGGAGTTGAAAAAGGAGAAATACGACGTTATCATTGATTTACATAAAAATTTGAGAACTTGGCAAGTCCGCATTGGTTTAGGTTTCCCAAAAACGTTGACATTTGATAAAATTAATTTTGAAAAATGGTTGATGGTTAATTTTAAAATCAATCGTTTGCCGAAAGTGCATATCGTCGATAGATATTTAAAATCGGTTGAATCGCTGGGTGTGAAGAATGATGGGGAAGGTCTCGACTATTTTTTGCCACCCGAAGAATCAACGAAAACGGAAGGAAATTACATCGCTTTTGCCATCGGTGCAGCGCACGCGACTAAGCGACTGCCAAGGGAAAAAGTCTTAGAATTTTGCCAAAAAATCAATACACGGATTGTCTTACTCGGTGGAAAAGACGTTGCAGAAGAAGGTGCAGAAATTGCCAAACAAGCAGGCACACACGTTCAAAACCTTTGTGGTGAAATCTCCCTTCACGCCTCTGCCCGTTACCTCTGCGATGCCCAAAAAGTTATTACACACGACACGGGCATGATGCACATCGCAGCGGCATTCAACAAAGAAATCATTTCAATTTGGGGCAATACGATTCCTGAATTCGGCATGTATCCTTATTACAAAAAAGGTGAGCAAAAAAATAAATTCTTGGAAGTAAAAGGATTAAGCTGCCGTCCCTGTTCCAAAATTGGCTACGACAAATGCCCCAAAGGCCACTTCAAATGTATGACTCTAAATGGCTAATGGTTAAGGATTAATGTCGTCGCGCAAGCATTAACCATTAACCATTAATCCCTAACCATTACACGTTCAGAACATTAATCCCTAACCATTAAACATTCAAAATGTCGCATATCAGTAAAAAATACTAGGTATCTTTTTGGGCCGACTAACTTTAACACCTATCTTGCCATCGTTTTTTACAATAATTAATGGAAAACTGCTATATTTCACTTTTTTAAAGTGAAAACGGTCGAAATGCTGGTAAAATTTGCTTTTTTTTGCAGAATATCTTTTACCAAAATAGACCAAATAAATCTTATTCACCGATAATTATTGAGTTTCACCAAAGCTTCGGCAAATTCTGTAAACATTCAAACATTTCAATCGTATGAATTTAAAATCGACCCTTTTTAGCGCACTCTTTTTCCTTTGTTTAGGGACGTTGTCCGCTCAGGATATTCACAACACGTTATTTAATTACAATCCGCTTAATATGAATCCAGCGATGTCGGGTGCGTACTCTGGTACGGTTCGAATTGGTGGGATTTATCGTGACCAAGGCCGTAGCGTTTTGAGTAGTGACGCTTTTACAACGCCTGCATTTTTTGCAGATGCACCTGTTCTTATGGTAGGTAAGCGGCACTGGGTTGGCGTAGGATTGATGGCTTATCAAGATAATGTAGGAACGTTGGGACAAAAAACATCGACGATTCAATTGTCTGGAGCATTTCATTATTCTTTAAATAGAAAAAGTACTTCAGTATTGACTCTCGGTTTTCAAGGAGGACAGTTGAGTCGAGATTATGATTTAGCAGAAATCAGTACGGAGGGAAACATTGATAATGGACAAGGACCAGGTATACTTAATAGTAATGAAAATGGTTTGGACGAAGAAGCAAATGCTTCTGGATTAGATTTGAACGCAGGAGTGATGTTGAAGGCTCAATTGAATAAAACAACCAATTTGACTGCTGGGCTTTCTGCACGACACTTGAATTCACCAGACTTGAGTGTAGCGGGTGGAAATAAAGATGACCGTGATTTCAAATTTCGTTTCATTGGTCATGCTGAATTAGAAATGGAATTGAATGATAAATTTAGCATTGCGCCAACAGTATATTTCACGAATATGGCATCTGCGAGCCAGTTTCAATTGCAGGGCTGGGGTGGTTATATGTTGAATAAAGAGAAGAATATCAAATTAAGATTTGGCTTGGGTTACCGACTCGGTGATGCAGGAGAAATCTTAGTTGGTTTGGATTATGGAGCTCTGAGAGTAGCATTGGGTTATGATGTGACTTTATCAGGCTTGAGTGATGCGAATAATGGAAGTGGAGGTTTTGAAATTGCAGCAAACTATATTATTAGTGTGTACAAAAAGCCTAAGGTAACGCCAGCGGTCTTGTGTCCACAACTTTAAAAATCGACTTCGACCGATGTTTAACTTCTTGTTAAATATTAAAAGTGGTTGAAAATCGTTGTTTTAAAGGAATCAATTTAAAAAATAAATAGTCAAAATAATATGAGAAGTTTATCTATTATAATTTGCTTACTTTTCTTTTCTGGCGCATTGATGGGGCAACCATTGAATAAAGAAACGCTCGCGTCGATGTTGATTACTGCGGAGGAGCAGTTGGAAAAGAAAGATTATTACAATGCCATTGAATGGTATGAAAAAGCAAAGGACGAGTCGAAAGACCGAACCTTGAATTTGCCAATTGCGGAATTGAGCTACATGCTTCGGGATTATAAAAAAGCGGCTCGTGGATATGGCAATTTGCTAAAGCGAGATAAGAAAAATGAATACGGCGAATACCGTTTCAAATATGGTCGTGCATTGAAAATGAACGGACAACCAGCAGAAGCTATCGAAGAATTTGATAAGTACTTGGCATCTGTCACTAATCCGGTTTTGAAAAAAATGACGGAAATAGAAAAGGCAGGAGCAGCGTTTGCATTGACTTTAAAAGCAGGCGAGAATAAGGATTTGAACATTTCAAATGCAGGTCGAAAAGTCAATACCAAAACATCAGAGTACCACCCGTTCCTGGCGAATGATGGCAAAACGATGTACTACTCAACTTTGGCATCTGACGAAGTTGTGTTGCTTGATGAAAAAAATAACGATTACCATGCTAAAGTTTATACTTCAACTGCTGGCGATAAAGGCTGGGGTGAAGGGACTGCTTTAGGGGAGAATATCAACCGCCCAGGCTACCACAGTAGCAATGTTCGGTTGTCACCAAATGGCAAGCAGATGTTTTACTGTCAGCAATTGTTGGATGGTAATGTCTTGAAAGAAAGCCGTATTTATATGAGTACGGATAAAGGCGGTACTTGGTCGGCAGGTAAAGAATTAAATGGCATCAATATCGAAGGAACGTTGAGCAAATCGCCTACCATGGGGGAATTGTTTGGTAAAAAAGTACTGTTCTTTGCATCTAATCGCGATGGCGGTGAAGGTGGATGGGACTTATATTATGCAACTGAAAAAGGAGATGGCGTTTACGGTGACCCTGTAAATTTAGGTCCACGTTTGAATACTATCGGTGACGAAATTGATGGTTTTTACCGAGATGGTATGTTGTATTTTAGTTCAACTGGACACGCGGGAATTGGTGGTTATGACCTTTTCCAATCAGAGTGGAATGGCGTTCGATGGGGCGACCCTAAGAATATGGGCTTGGGTTACAACTCAACTGCGGATGATTTGGGTTTCATGTTAGACCAAGAAGGTTTTAGAGGATTTTTGACTTCTAATCGGATTGCGGAAGGTTCGCGTTCTGTGAAAAGTAAAACTTGTTGTGATGACATTTACAATATCAATTTACGTAAAATCGAAGTGGATTTAATAGCTGTCGCAATGGACTCTTTGGAAAAAGACGCCTTAATTGGTGTGACAATGGAATTATTTGAAATGTCTAATGGAAAACAAAGCAAAGTTGATAGAAAAACAAATACTGCGGGGAATGATTTTCCATTCGAAATTGAATTAGACAAAGCTTACAAAATTGTCGCTTCTGCGGAAAATTACGAAAGTAAAACAGTAGAGTTTAATACTATCGGAGTTTTGGACAATAAGACATTTAATGAGATGTTGACGTTGAGACCATTACCTACAATGGTTACGATTACCAGCGAGACACCATTTGTTTTAGATAATATCTTGTACGATTTTAATAAATCTAATATTCGTCCAGATGCAGAGCCAAGTTTGGAATTTATCTATGAAATTATGATAGAGAACCCAGCAATGAAGATTGAATTGTCTTCACATACGGATGCACGTGGTGGTGATGCAGCGAATCAAAAATTGGCACAAAATCGGGCAGAGGCGGCACGTCGATGGTTGTTGGCAAGAAATGAAGGGGCAATTAAACGCTTCCGAATTGTAGCTAAAGGATATGGAGAATCTGTTCCTCAAATGGTTACTGAAAAAGTGGCAGGCCGTTACGGTTTCTTGAATACAGGCGATGTTTTGACGGAAGAATTTATTGGTAAAATTGAAGGCGAAGAGAACCAAGAAGTTGTGCACCAATTGAATCGTCGTACGGAGTTTAAAATTACGGACGGACCGGAAAGTATTATCATCGAGGAAACTCGGATTATCCAATTGGGTAACAAAAAGATTGATGAAAAGGTAAAAGAAATGCCGGACAAACAATCTATGCCGAAAACGAAAGTGCAAGACGCACCGAAGCAAAAAAAAAACTAAGTCCTAAGGTCAATCCTAAAGTAGAGGTTCATAAATTCTCTTCTTTATACGGTCGAAAGGATTTGAAAGGTTTGCCTGTTTTACAATTTGACAACCGAATGGTTGAATTGGGGACAGTGAAAATTGGCGACAAGCGCGAGCACACGTATAAAGTTACGAATGTTGGCGATGTAGCTGCCGAAATTGACCTCATTAGTGCCTGCGATTGCACGACTACAAATGAGTCAAAGCGAACCATCAAACCAGGCGATTTTGCGACGATTCACATTGTTTTTGACAGCAAAGAAAAAACAGAATCAGAAACTATCGACATCGATATTTTCTTGAAAAATAGAACACCGAACGACGATATGCCAGTGATTGAGACTATTAAATATAGTTTTGAACTAAAATAAAGCTGCGTAAGGTATTCAATTTACGGCTCACGAAAAAAGGCGACTCATGCAAATGAGTCGCCTTTTTTGATTTTAAAAACTGGGTATTAAATCATGGTGATTTTCAAAATCACCATGATTTGTATTCAGAAACTAATTCTAAATTTCCCACCCATACTTATCCCAATCCTCCTCAAAATCAATATCTGACAGTTCAGGTAGTAACCCAAAAGTATTTCCCATACCTTCAATTTTTTTTACCGTATCTGGGAATACTGCCGCTGTACTCCATTCAATACCTTGAAACACTTCTGGCAAAAACTGCCGCATTCCAATCAAATAATACCCACCATCAATCGCAGGACCAATCACAAAATCTTTATCGTTTAAAACTTTAAAAGCATCCGCCACAATTTCCGCTGTCAACGAAGCACAGTCGCTACCGACAATCACCACTTTTTCCTGAGACTGAAAAGCATGTCGAAACCCTTCCGCCATTTTTTCGCCTAAATCCCCTTGAATTTGCAGCACTTTTTGAAAATCAGTATTCGACCAAGCATCCTCTTTTTTAATAAATTGGCTATAAAATAAATAGCGTTCGGCATCAGTTGCAGCAGCAATTTTTCGGGTATGACCGAGGAGCGCTTGATAAATGGCTAAGGCACGGTCGTCGCCGACAGTCGCAGCAAGGCGAGTTTTGACTTTACCTTTTTCGATATTTTTGATAAAAATAAGTAGGGCAGAATTGTTCTTTTTCAAAATGAATGATTTTTACTTTAGCTTGTATTTTACCATAGACTCTTATTGGAATGAATTCCAATTTTTTACCACATAGCGCAGATAGTTCACATAGCCACATAGCTTTTATAGCAGAATTACAGACATTCAAGCTTATTTAAAATTATTTAAAATGGTTTTTAAATAAACTCAAATAGCATAATTAGAGCTACAAAAAGCGATGTGGCTATGTGAAATCGCTATGAGCAGCTATGTGTTAAAAAGTGTGTCATTTTGGAACTTGTCCTTATATGACTATGTGAAAATGTTATTTGTGCTATGTGTTAAAAGAGAAATTGGAATTCATTCCAATAAATCTATAGAAGAAATTTTATAGTTATTCAATTCTAATACCGGAAATCACCTCGCCATCTTTGTCCGCATATGCAAACGCCATCCTCGGCGTATTGTGTGCAAAAGCATACTCACCCCGATGGTTAATTCCAATCACGCCCCCCATTCCATTCACTTTCTTTTCCAAAATAGCAATCCCTTGTTGCGCGGCGTCCATTGCGGAATGGGTTTCAAAATTATCATAAACCGTTTTGGCAAGCAAGACTTTCATAATACTTTCTCCCCAACCTGTAGTTGAGACTGCACCCAGTTCATTGTCCGCATAACCACCCGCGCCTACAATGGGGCTATCCCCAACTCGCCCGACCATTTTTCGTGCCGTGCCGCCAGTCGAAGTTGCCGCTGCAAAATTACCATTTTTATCCATCGCTACTGCACCAACAGTATCCATTGCTGTAAACTCAAACGGCAATTCTGGACGAAAATTTGTATCATTTTTGATTTTATTAAAGAAGATAAGCTCGCGTTCCGTCAATAATTCTTCGGGTGGGAGTTCTTGAAAACCCATTTTTTTAGCAAATTTCATTGCACCTTTTCCTACCAGAAGGCAGTGTTGTGTTTCGTCCATCACTTTACGGGCAAGACTCACGGGATGCAATAAATTTTGGACCGCAGCGACGGAACCGACGTTCAAATCACGTCCGTCCATGATAAACGCATCCAGTTCAATTTCACCAATTTCATTGAGAAATGCGCCGCGCCCAGCATCATAAGTTGGGTCAGCTTCAAGGATATTCACGGTTTTTTCGACCGCATCAAGCGCCGATAAACCTTTCGTTAATAATGGATATATTTGTTGAATAGCGTTTTGTACGCCATTGAGATGTGCCACGACAAATTCGTCGGGAATGTTCCACGCGCCGCCATGTATGATGAGTTTTGGTATCATGACGCAAATTTAAACAATGAGCGACTAAGAATGTGCAATGAACAATTAAAAATTGTCTAACAATTGCTCATTGTACATTGCTCATTTTTAATTATATAGCTGTGAGAGCAGGAGTCGAACCTACACAGGGTGGTTAGCTATAGCGCAAAAATTAATTTGTGGTCAATCCAATACGCTACGTTTATCCCAGATTCCCTATCCCCGAGACAAGGGGACATGTCTGCCAGTTTCATCACCTCACAGTGTTTGTCAATGAGCCATTAAGAATGTGCAATGAACAATTAAAAACTGTCTAACAATTGCTCATTGTACATTGCTCATTTTTAATTGTATAGCTGTGAGAGCAGGAGTCGAACCTACACAGGGTGGTTAGCTATAGCGCAAAAATTAATTTGTGGTCAATCCAATACGCTACGTTTATCCCAGATTCCCTATCCCCGAGACAAGGGGACATGTCTGCCAGTTTCATCACCTCACAGTGTTGTTAAT
>JBLHWU010000228.1:0-9738 GCA_047629355.1 Saprospiraceae bacterium
TTAACCGTGCTTTTAATCAAGTTGAACATTTGCTATGAAATATACTAATATTTCTATCTTATACTCAACTTGAGCCACCCGAAACCGTTCTTCAAGTGATAAATCTCCTCTAAATCAGTTAATTCGTTTAAAATTTAATTATAATTAACGGATTAGTCAAAAAAGGAATTTTATCTTTGCCGTCCGAAATTTGAGAATATATTTTAAAATGAGCTTTACCTATTATATTACTTATTATATATGGTGTCTTGTTTTAAAATCAAAAATAAAGATTCATGTTTGGTTTTATTAAAAAATTGTTTGGTACAAAATACGACCGTGATGTGGCTACTTACGGCCCTATTGTCGATGAAATTAACGAGTATTTTGAAGAATACCGAAACTTGACCAACGACGACTTGCGTGGCAAAACGCTTGATTTTCGAGCGCGCATCAAAGCACATTTGACTGGTATTGATGATGATATCAATGCCATCAAATCGGATGCGATGGCGATGGAAGATTTGAACGAAAAAGAGAAACTATTCAAGGAATTGGATGATTTGAGCAAGGAACGCGATAAGCATTTAGAAGAAATTCTAAAAGACATTTTACCAGAAGCTTTTGCTGTGGTCAAAGAAACAGCGCGTCGTTTTTCTGAAAATGATACCCTCACTGTGACCGCAAGTCAGCACGACCGCGACCTTGCAGCTACTCCAGGTAAAACTTATGTGACGATTAACGGTGACCAAGCGATTTGGAAGAATACGTGGATGGCAGCTGGTGGTGAAATCACTTGGAACATGATACATTACGATGTGCAGTTGATTGGTGGACAGGTATTGCATGATGGTAAAATTGCGGAGATGCAGACGGGAGAGGGGAAAACCTTAGTGGCGACTTTGCCCGCTTATTTGAATGGTTTATCAGGTCAGGGTGTTCACGTAATTACGGTGAATGATTACTTGGCTCGACGGGATAGTGAGTGGATTGGCCCAGTGATGGAATTTATGTTGTTGACCATTGATTGCCTCGATAAATATCGTCCGCACTCGGAAGAACGTCGTAAAGCTTACCATTGCGACATTACTTACGGTACGAATAACGAATTTGGTTTTGATTACCTGCGGGATAATATGGTCAAAACGCTCGATGAAATGGTGCAACGCAAACACCATTATACGATGGTTGATGAGGTGGATTCGGTTTTGGTCGATGATGCGCGAACACCGTTGATTATTTCTGGGCCAGTACCAAAAGGAACGGAAGAACAGGAATATATTGCCTTAAAACCTGCGGTTGAAAAGTTGATTTCAGCACAACGGAAATTGGCAACTGAATATTTAGCGGAAGCTAAGACTCAGTTTAAAGATAGTGTTTTTGGAAACGAAGATGGTGAAATGGGAATGACGCTTTTACGGGCATTCCGTGCCTTACCAAAGTATCGTCCGTTGATTAAATTTTTGAGTGAAGAAGGTGTAAAAGTGGAGATGCAAAAAGCGGAGAATTTCTACATGCAAGAGCAAAGCAAACGCATGCACTTGGTAGATGAACCGTTGTTATTTACGATTGATGAAAAAAATCGGTCGGTGGATTTAACGGAAAAAGGCGTTGAATTTTTGTCGCGAGGTAGTGATGATAATCAATTTTTTGTCATGCCCGATATTGCTCTGGAAATGGTGAATATTGATAGCAATATGGACTTGACGGAAGAAGCAGTTCAGCAGGAAAAAACGCAGTTAGCACAGGATTACTCTATAAAATCTAAGCGTCTGCACGCGATTAGTCAATTGTTGAAAGCTTATACTTTATTTGACAAAGACCAAGAATATGTGGTGATGAACAGCGAGGTCAAAATCGTTGATGAAAGTACCGGTCGGATGATGGAAGGTCGTCGATATTCGGATGGTTTGCACCAAGCATTGGAGGCGAAAGAGAATGTGAAAATTGGAGACATTACCCAAACGTATGCAACGGTAACACTTCAAAATTACTTCCGAATGTATCACAAACTCGCGGGTATGACGGGTACGGCGGAGACGGAAGCAGGGGAGTTTTGGGAAATTTATAAATTGGATGTCGTGGTCATTCCTACCAATCGACCGATTGTGCGGGACGACCGAGACGATAAAGTTTATAAAACCGAACGGGAAAAATTTGACGCTGTTATTGATGAAATTCACGCATTAACAGAAGCTGGTCGCCCAGTTTTGGTGGGTACGACGCAGGTTGATATTTCGGAAAGGTTGAGTATGAATTTGGACGCAAGAGGTATTCGCCACAACGTTTTGAATGCTAAAAAACACCAACGAGAAGCAGAAATTGTTGCGGAGGCAGGTAAGCCTGGTAACGTGACGATTGCAACGAATATGGCGGGTCGGGGTACGGATATTAAAATCTCAGAAGAAGTGAAAGCTGCTGGTGGTCTGGCGATTATCGGTACGGAACGACATGATTCACGACGGGTGGATAGACAGTTGCGGGGACGGGCAGGACGTCAGGGAGACCCGGGTTCTTCTCAGTTTTATGTGTCATTGGAAGATAAATTGATGCGGTTGTTCCAATCGGAGCGAATTGCGAAATTGATGGATAGGATGGGTCATGAGGAAGGCGAAGTGATTCAGCATTCCATGGTTTCAAAATCTATCGAACGGGCGCAAAGTAAGGTGGAAGAAAATAACTTTGGTATTCGTAAGCGATTGTTGGAATACGATGATGTAATGAACATTCAGCGGGAGGCGATTTACAAGAAACGTTACAATGCGTTGTCGGGTGAGCGTTTGTCGGTGGATTTGAACAATATGTTTTTGGGGATGACCCAGAATTTAGTGGAAATGCACAAAAATGGCGGAACGTTTGAATCTTTCCGTCAAGAATCAGTTGCTGTTGTTGGGATTGACCCGAAGATGGAGGAAATTGATTTTATAGAAGGCCGCTCGGACGATATTGTTGAAAAATATCAGGAGCAAGTTTTTGAATTTTACGACAAAAAAGGACAGCAAATTGGTGACTTCTTATTGCCAATGATTAAAAATGTTTTAGAAAACGAAGGTCATCGTTACAAACGAATTTCTGTGCCGTTTACAGACGGTGGGAGCAAAATGTTACCCGTTTCGGCAGACTTGCATGATGCAGTGGAGTCGAATGGAAAAACAGTCATGCGCGATATCGAGAAAGCAGTTACTTTGGCAATGATTGATGACAAATGGAAAGAACATTTGCGGTCAATGGATGAATTGAAAGATTCGTCGCAGGCAGCTTCGTTTGAGCAAAAAGACCCGTTGGTAGTTTATAAAATGGAGGCTTTCAACTTGTTTGAAGACTTGATTTATGGCGTCAATGAAGATGTAACTTCTTACTTATCTAAAGGAACTTTGGTCTTCCGAGACGGTCGTTCATTGGAAGCAGCTAAGGAGCAAAAAACGGATTTGAAAGGTACTTCTATGAATCGAAGAGATGATGAATCACTTGCGAATGTTCGACAACGACAAGCAGCAGAAGGTGTAAGTCGTCGTCCGAAAGTAGAAACTTTTAAGCGAGCAGAGAAAAAAATAGGTCGAAATGAGGCTTGTCCGTGTGGAAGTGGTAAGAAATACAAGCAATGCCATGGAAAGAAATAAGAGACGGCATACGGTTTTTAGCGCACGACTCACGGTGAGCAGGTGTTTGAAATTGATGTTTGAATGAATAAAAAAACGCTGACAAGGTTTACTTTGTCAGCGTTTTTTATTCCAGTATCCAGTATCCAGTATCCAGTATCAATTTTCAATCGTCATATCAAACTTCACTTCTCTAATTCCCCAAGTATAAGTTACTTCCAAATTTCCTTGGACAAACCAATCGCCATTTTTATTTTTCAAACCTTGCAGACAACCGTCGGTCACTTTTTTAAATTCAGTTTCAGAACAAAAGCAAATGATACGAAAATGCGTGTTTAATAAAGTTAAATCACTGCCGTATACATCAAAACTCTCTTGGTCTGCTGCCAATTCAAAAACGAGCATATTGCTAAATTCATCGTCTGCAATCGCTGGACTTCTCTATGTTTCTGTCGTAATTTGAAATACATTTTTACTGCCATTACCTACACCATTGAATTGGTCATCGTCGAATGTTGAGTTGGCATTTATTTTATAGGTACAGTTAAAATTATCTTGACAATCGTTGGTCAAAACATCTTCATCATTAGAATCGATGCAATTAAAAGTACAGTTTTCGCAAGTCGGAACAGGACTTGGGTCATCTTTATCGCAAGCAAATAAGCCTAATAATCCGATGAATGCGCATATTTTTAATAATTTTATGATTCTTTTTTTTGAAATAAATAGATGTGGAAATAGACGGTGAGAAAGGAAGCAAGCGTTGGGTTCAATTCAAAACATGGTGATTTTTAAAATCACCATGTTTTTTAGAAAGAGCCGTTTTATTTAAAAAGTTGAAAAGTAATCAACGCTCCTACATAAGCCAATCCACCCATAAATAAAAACTGAATAATTGGCCATTTCCAACTCCCCGTTTCGCGGCGCACGACGGCTAAAGTACTCATACATTGCAGTGCAAAAACGTAGAAAATTAGCAAGGACAACGAAGTCGCCATCGTGTAAACCGGTGCGCCCGTAATCGGATTGCGCGCCTTAGATAATTGGTCACGAATCGTCGTTTCATCTTCGACACTTCCAATACTATAGATGGTCGCCATTGTGCCAACGAAGACTTCGCGAGCGGCAAAAGAGGTGATGAGCGCGATACCAATTTTCCAATCGTAGCCGAGTGGACGGATGGCAGGTTCAATGAACTTACCGAGGTGTCCAGCGTAGGAGGCTTCGATTTGTTGACCAGCGATAAGGTCAGCAGTTTTATCTTCGGAAAGGTTTTGAGATTTCGCCATTTCGATGGCAGTGGCTTCGGCTTGAGCCATTTTCTCAGTCGGACCATAGCTTGCTAAAAACCATAAGACAACGCTGATAACCATAATTACTTTTCCTGCTTCGACGACGAATGAGGTTACTTTTGATTTTAAGGTAAACCAAATGTTTTTCCAAACAGGCTGTCGATATTGTGGCAATTCCAGCATTAAAAATGAGCTTTCTTCACTTTTCAAAATCTTTTTAAAGACCCAACCAGAAGCTAAGGCCGCCACAATTCCCAATAAATAAAGTCCCATAAATGCCAATCCTTGCGCATTAAAAATTCCCAAAACCGTCACCGATGGCACAACAAAACCAATCAAAATCGCATATACAGGAATTCGTGCCGAGCAACTAATCAGCGGCGTCACTAATATTGTAATCAAGCGTTCTTTCCAGTTGCTAATCGTTCGGGTGGACATAATCGCAGGAATCGCACAAGCGCTACTGCTTATTAAGGCGACTACGCTACGACCATTCAATCCAAATTTTTGCATGACTTTATCAAACATAAAAACGGCGCGCGCCATGTAGCCGACCTCTTCTAAAACCGCAATTAGAAAAAACAATATCGTAATTTGAGGAACAAAAATCAAAATTCCACCCAGTCCCGCTATAATGCCTTCTGTCAACAAATCAGTAAACCAACCTGCTGGCAAAGTCGATTTGGTGAATTCCGTCAATGCCCCAAAACCTGCTTCAATCCAACCCATCGGATATTGTGCCCAAGCAAAAATCGCTTGAAAGACCAAGAACATCAATCCAAAAAAGATAATCGGTCCCGCAATAGGATGCACGACCAAACGGTCAATTTTATCGGTAATCGAAACTGGTTGTGTCTGTGGTTTCTTGATGATTTTTTGGAGGACGGGCGTGAATTTATTAAAACGCTGCATCGTCTCATTAATCTGCTTAGCGATGCTATGAAACTCCGTTTTTTCTACAATTTTTTGAATGGTTTCTTTCTGAGTTTGTCCCATAAACATCAACCGCTTGGAGTGATGCGCCCAAAGCAGGGCTTGGTAATCATTTTTTAAAGGAAACTGAATTTTTATCTTTTCAATTACGTCTTTTTCTGTTTTTGAAAAAGGATAGAAATTTTGAACTTGTTTGTTAGATTTTGCTGATTTATTTTGCTGGGTTTTAAAAATATCGGCAAGTACTTTCCTTAAATTCTCTAAATTATGACCTGACCGACCGCTGATAACGACCACAGGCATTTTTAAAAAATCACTTAATTTTTGGTCATCAATAATCAGCTCTTGCTTTTCGGCTAAATCAGACATGTTCAAAGCCAAAACCATTGGTAAACCAAGATCTTTCATTTGCGTCAATAGCAAAAAATGTTTTTCTAAATTGGTAATATCTGCCAGATAAAGGACGGCATCAGGGTAGTTTGGGTCGTCGGGATTTGTGAATACATCCAGTACGACCCGCTCATCCATAGAGGTCGGATAAAGGCTGTAAGTGCCAGGGAAATCAAGTAAAATTGCGTCTTTGCCAGGAGCAAGTTTAAGTTTTCCTACTTTTTTATCAACGGTGACGCCGGGGAAATTACCTACTTTTTGGCGCAAGCCAGTCAGTTGATTGAATACAGAAGATTTGCCGCTATTCGGATTCCCGACTAGCGCAATGGTAAATGCTCGTTTGCTCACAGTTGTCGGTGCTTAAATGTCCAAAAAGATATTTGCGGCTTCGGTTACGCGAATCGCAATGCAATTGCCATCCACCTTCAAATAAAAGCCACCCTTAAACGGTGCAACTTGTACCACTTCCACATAGCTACCTGGCATCATGCCCATCGACATGAGCTTTCCAGCCATTTGGTCATTGGTGAAATGGGCGACCGTTCCATAATTACCTGCCTTCAAGTTGGCAACTGCTTCATTCGTTATCGTCATCAATTTTTATTTAGATTGAATACAATTAGTACTTTAAAACCAAATATAGGGCAAGTAGTTGGATAGTTTGCCCACAGAATTGTCAAAACGGAAACATTCACTATTTTTAGGAGAATGATCGTACCTAACGTTAGGTAGTGGCTTAGAGCAGCCAATTTAGTAAAATGGCGGCGGAAATCGGGTTTTCATTTTGACCAAGACCTGCGGTTGTTAGATTTTTTTGTAGTGGATTGAAATATTCGCGGAAGCCGTTTTTAGTTAAAATATTTAAACTTTGCTGCTTGATTTGTTCGGCGGCTTCCAAAAATTCAGGCGTTTCGTATTGATTTAGACCGTAATAAAGTAGCCAGTTTAAATCCATTGAAATCGCACCGTAATGCTCTTTCATTGGGTCGGTATTTTCATTGGTCAGACTTAAGGAAGGACACATAAATGCAGCATTTTCGAATGTCCCTGCAAAAGATTCGCTATTTATTAAATCCAACATTTGCAAAGCTTGCGAAATTTCTGGTAGCCAACCTGCAAGCGGTAATAATCCCGTAATTCCTTGGATTTGGATGGCTTGGTCAGCAACCAAATCCCAAGCGTTGTAGATGCCCTGTTTTGCATTCCAGAGCTTTTCATTAAAAGTGTGAACGGTAAGCGTATCCCACTGCACCACTTCGGTTACATCCTCTTTTAACTCTTCGGCGATTCTTACCAATGACTCATTTGACCAAGCTAAAATGGTATTGAAAAGTGGGTCTTGTATTTTAAAATGGGCTTCTGAATCTGCTGTTTTTTTAACAGATTTCCAATTAGGATTATCTTTTAAAATATCTTCCAATGGATGCTGAATATAGCACAGTCCTTCCTCGTTAGGGTCGCGTGTTTCATATAAATATTGGTGAAAGCGGATGATTTTAGGATAGATTTCTTTTAGAAAGTCAGTAGCTTTCGCTTTGTCTTCTTCTATTTGAAATAACTTCCAGGCAACGAATCCCCAAACGGGCGGATGGACAATTTTATCCTTCATTCTTGAATCAGCGACATAAGGCAAGAATCCGTCAGCGGCTTGAAATTGAAAGAAGTCGCGGACGGTTTTAGTCGCAGAATCCCAATCAACATGCGCTAGACCAAGAGCAATAAAGCCCGTTTCCCAAGCAGTTCTGGGTGCAGAATTTTTGATGGATTGCGCCAGAATTTTCTGTGCGTTTGTGAGGAGTTGTAAGTTGTTCATGAGTGTGGATTATTTCAGTCTTTTTTCTAAAGATTAAATCAGGCGCAAAAGTATTCAAATTAAATGAAATCTTAATTTGAATAGGAGTAAATATTGTTTTGTCTCTTATTTTTTTTGCTTCTTTTGATGTTTTTTTCAAAAGGAGCAGTCAAAGCTGGATAAAGTTCCGTTATTTTGTGGAAGTCTTCCTATTTCAAGGAGTCAATTTTTATTTAAAAAAGAGCAAACCAACGATGGCAAAATCATTTCAGAAAAAGAAAAACTCTCCAAATCTTGGGAAACCCAAACCACACAAGGAAAGCGAAAACCTCGCTGCTCCCGATGTCGTTGGTATGCGGTTGAATAAATACGTGGCACATTGTGGCATTTGCTCGCGGCGGCAAGCGGGAGAGTTGGTGAAAGGTGGAAAAATAATTGTCAATGATGCTGTCGAAATTAACCCTGCGTACCAAATTCAGGAAAATGATGTTGTGAAATATGAAGGTAATATCATCGAACCAGAACAGCGACAAGTCTACATCTTATTGAATAAGCCGAAGGGTTTTGTGACGACTTTGAGTGACGAAAAAGGACGAAAAACGGTCGTTGATTTGGTACGAAGTAAGGCAACAGAACGTATTTTTCCAGTCGGTCGGTTAGACTTGGCAACGACGGGTTTATTGTTGTTGACAAATGATGGCGACTTGGCGAAGAAACTCACCCATCCAAGTCATGGGGTACAAAAAGTGTATCATGTCGTATTGGATAAACCGGTACAAATGGAGCATATCGAAGCCATTAGAAATGGTTTGGAATTGGAAGATGGCGTAGCAATCGTGGATGGCGTTGACCATATCCGAGGCGCGGGGAAAGAGGAGGTTGGTCTCAAAATTCACATTGGTAAAAACCGGATTGTGCGACGATTGTTCGAGCATTTTGGTTATACGGTGCGGTCCTTGGATAGGACTTGGTATGCAGGTTTGACGAAGAAAGATTTAGGACGCGGACGCTCGCGTTTTTTGACAGAGAAAGAGGTTATTATGTTGAAACATTTTTCTTAGGAATAAAAAAAGCAGTCAAGAATATATTGATTCTTGACTGTTTTTATATTAGAGTAACGCGTCTTTTTTATAGCTGCTTTAATCAACCAAGTGGTCAATAATATCATTTTCAGCTACCAGCGGATTCTTTGGATTAGCTCCCCATTTATTGGTGTCAGGGTAGCTATCTTCGCAGAAAAAGACAATTAAAATGATGCCACCAATTAAAGGAATCAATCCCATGAAATAATACCAACCACTCCTGTTGGTATCGTGTAGCCTTCTCACAATTACTGCGATACTGGGAACAAATCCCGCCAAAGCATACAAGATTATTAGATAAGGAAAATCAATAAGCCCTCCGACAAAAGCAAGAACAAATATGGCTAACATATGGAATAAACCGAAATACCAGTACTCACTTCGTCTGGCACGACCTGTGAAATTTGCGTAGTCTTTCCACACTTTTAAATAATAATCAAATGCATTCATAAAGTTAGGTTTTAGTTTAAATAATAGGTAAATATAAAATTATATTCCTTTAAATAATGATATTGAATCATATTTATTCTAACCCAACCCTTTTTGCAAAAAGATAGTCTACTTTAATGGGTAGTGCAACAAATGCGCACCAATTTGGACTTAAAAGATAATAATTCTACCTTTGAAGGATGTGTTCAAGCAAACAACAAAGATGTCCTTATTGTCTGGGG
>JBLHWU010000229.1:0-9714 GCA_047629355.1 Saprospiraceae bacterium
ATTTTTTCGATAGTTTTCTTTTAAAAATCGTTGCATGGTCTACATCACGGAACTATTTTTAAGAGGAAAATAGCGGAATAAAGATGTTTTCAAATTACCCCAATAAATAGTGTCACGTACTTAACTCGTTCTTTTCCCATTTAAAAAACTTAAAAAAAGGCTCAAAAAACAACAAGTTTGTGTGTTATTGTTTAATAACAAGCAAAAAAAGGCCACAAACGAAGTTCGCTTGCAGCCTTTTTTAACAGTCAAATTTTAATAATCATTTTTAGTTACCAACGGAATTTTCATTGCTCTCACCCAATCGGTAAGTCAATGTCAAACCACCTAACCAGTACCAGTCACTTTTATCTATACCAGCTGACTCAGAAAAGCCATCCAAGTAATCTGAAAATGTTGCTCGGAAAGATAAATCCGCAGCCAAAGCGATACGCTCCGTCAAGTCTGCTTTAATACCTAAACCAATTGGCAAAGCAAAATGCAAGCTACTTGCATCTAACTCATCTTGCGTTCGTACGATGTTGTCGTCAACAGAAACGTCTGCATTAACAATACCTACACCGATGTAAGCAAATGGAGAAATTGTTTTTTGGAAAGTTCCACCTGCATCATAACGTTCTTTAGCTAAAGGAGTGTACTCCAAACCTGCGCTCAAATCGAAGAAGTTGGTTTCAAAACGGTAACCTCGATTTTCTCTTTCAGAGAAATTGGCATCGTCACCTTTGAGTTTTCCAAAATTAAGACCAGCGCGAATCGCTAGCTTAGTACTAAGGTCATGCTTTAGTAAAGCACCGAAAGTAACACTAGATTCTTTCAAGGTAAAGCTTGACTCAACTAAATCACCTTGATAGTTGGAGAGTCCAGCAAAAATTCCAACTTGCGTATTTTGAGCAAATAAGAACATTGGGCACATGATTGCCAACAGTGTTAATTTAATTAATCGCATAGGGTATTAAATTTAAGAATATTAATAAATAAGAATTTAAAAGTAATGACTGAGGAAATTTTTATAGCGTAATTTTATTATTTAAATATATAAAATCTAAATTCGTATACGTTTTTATATGATAAAACATTATCGAATTAACTAATGTTTTTTATTTAAGTGAGCTTTTTTTTACAAATAATAATGTAGCGGTAGCCACAAAGTTCCAAAAAAATTGTTGATTTGCATACTCTTTTGTTGATTTTTTTTAAATAAAACTCTGATGTTGAACAAACTTTCTCAATTCATTATGATTTTCCTGTTTTTCGTAACTGTCACTTCTTGTGTCAGTAATAAAAAACACTTAGAGGAAATTATAACCCTGCAAAAAACGCACCAAATAACGTTAGAAGAAGTCGAATTAAGATTTCAAGCAGCAAGTACTAGAACGACCGAATTGGAATATAAATTAGTGGAAGAATCTGGTGCCAATCGGGCATTAGCTGGTATGCAAATCGTTTATATGAAGCAATTGGATAGCTTGCAAAATGCGCTGTCCAATCTCGGTTCTAATGCTCAATCAACGCAACAAGACCTTGACCTACGCCTGCAATCTAAAGATACACAAATTGAAAGCCTGCAGCAAAAAATCGCAGATACCAAGACTGCAATCGATAATCGAGGGAAAATTACGCGCGGTGTTGTCAATGAATTGGCCGGTGTGATGTCGAGTTTTGAATCAACAGAAGCATTGATTGACCAGCAGGGTAGTACCGTGAAAATTTTGCTATTTGATGACATGATGTTTCGCAGCAATAGCATGCGGATTCGTACGAAAGGCTTAGATGCACTGACCAAAATATCTGAAGTATTGGGCAAATATCCTGCGCTGACTTTTGAAGTAATTGGACATACCGACAATCGAATAATCAAAGGTTACAAAAACAATTGGTCATTCAGCGCATTACGGGCGGCGGAAGTTGTACTGTTTTTGACGGAAGAAGCAGACGTGAATCGCAATCAAATTATTGCTTGTGGAAAAGGCGAATTTTCACCAAGAGATTCCAATGAATCAAGTGCGGGACGAAAAGACAATCGACGGATTGAAATTGTTATTTCAGAGGAAGTAAACGCGACGATTCGGAAGATGAATAAAATTTTGGAATAAACGGGTTGTGAGTTGCGGGTTTTGTATCCGCAATTTCATTTAAATTTATCGTTAAATGCTTTTTTGCGGGCAATTTCTTTGATGGGAATTAGCAATTCTTCTAAACCATTGGTTTTGATAACATGCATCGTTTGCAATAAACTACCCAATTTCCCTTTCGGAAAACCTTTCCGTTCAAACCATTCTAAATAAGAAACGGGTAGACTGGATAATATCCAACCTTCGTATTTACCGAAAGGTATACGCATGGTGACGAGTAGTAGCAATTGATTTGGGTCGAGTTCCATTTTTTAATGTTTAATTGTTAGTGATTATGGATTAATGGGAATGCGGCATCAATCCCTAACCATCAACCCTTATCTTAACGTATTTGATTGTTCTACCTCTTTTCAAATGCAAGCCTTCGTAATAGGTTTTCAATTCCAATTCCTTCATTGGCAACTTTTTCGCGTAAATATCGTCGTCGTTATATAATAAGGTGTAGTCCGTTTGTTCCGCGAGGGTTTCCAAGGTAAATTCATACAACTCTGGCGAATCTGTTTTCAAATTGACAATACCATTCGACGGCAATATCTTTTTATACTCCGGCAAAAGCTGCGGAGACGTTAATCGTCGGTTTGATTTACTATCTTTTAAAAATGGGTCTGGAAACGTAATCCAAATTTCTGCGACTTCCCCTTTATCAAAAAACTCGGCAATTTGCTCGATTTGCGTTCGCACAAAAGCTACATTCGTGATGTTTTTCTCAATCGCTATCGTTGCACCTTGCCAGATACGCGCACCTTTGATATCCACGCCGATAAAATTGCGGTCAGGGTACATTTGCGCCAGACCGAGGGTATATTCACCGCGACCACAGGCCAATTCCAAGGTGATTGGATTGTCGTTTTTAAAGTGTTCTTTGTGCCAATTGCCTTTGGCAGCAAAGTCGATATTGCCCACGCCAGTGAGGGCAGGTCTGTGGAAATCGAAATTTTCATAGACATTGGGGAATTCCAAGATGTCTGCAAATTTTTTTAGTTTGTTGCGACGACTCATTTTTTAAATGGTTGACGGCCGACGGTGGACGGCTGACGGGTTGCACGGGCTGAAAATTGGCTCGTGATTTTTTGCGGCGCAAATTTCGGAAAAAAAATTAAGAATGGAGAAATTAAATGGAGAAGTAGGAAATTATAAAGAAATTTGTTTTTTTATGTTTTTACTTTTTCTAAGGAAGTCTTAAAAACTAAAGCTATTTTTTAAATTCTGATTCTTCTAATTCAAAAGGAGTTTTAAGAATTATTTCTTCAATTAAAATATCAATACTTTTTTCTTCTTTTTTTGATTTTTCCACAGATTCTTTAACCTTTAAATTTCTGTAATATTATGAGTAGAGGCGGATAAGAATTAAAAGAAAAGCCGTTTACATTCTTATAAACAGCTTTTCAATTTTTTTTGCAAGAGGCTATTGCATGATGAAATCTTCAACGACAATAAAACCACCTTTTACTTTTTTCAAATCATCTTTTTTGAGGATTAATTGATTGAATTGTTCCTTGTTTTTTACGATGTTCTTTTTCATTTTTAATTAAGAATTAAATATCGGAACAAATGTATATTTTTTATAATATCAAAATTTATCGCAAATTTTCTAATTGGAGTAATAGCCAATTACGGTTAGAAGGAGTAAGCGGATTGGTGTTTTCGACTTCGACTTTTAACTTTTTCTTGGCTAATTTGTCATAAGGATTGATTTTTAGGAGTTTTTTGGCGAGTTTTAACAAATTGGAAAAACCTGCTTTGTGGTAGCCAATTACTTTTTTTCGCGCCAAATACGTTGTCGAACTATTTAATAAAGACTCCAACGCATCAAATTCTTCTTGTTCATAATACATTTTTATCAACATACTTTTGGAATTCAAATTGAGGAGAATATCGTCGATTTCGTACTGCATTAGGTGTCCCATAGATTTGTCGTAGTCCCCCTTTTCATAGTAAAAATGTCCAAAACTATAGTTAACAATATTTTCTTGATAGCGAGGTTCAAGATATTGTTGAAAGTTTTGAATGAAATTCTTTACCCAATCAAATTCACCTAATTGAATTCCAATGATGTTAACATTTAAGAAAGTCGCCTTAGAAATAGTTTTATTTTCAATTAAAAACTGCTTATTGAACCCTGTTTTAAATAATTCAAAAGCTTCTCGAATGAATAGTTTATTTCCTGTATTCATTTTCTTGATGCAATAATTGATTGCCATCAAATAAATGTTTCTAATTTCAAATTCGGGAAAAATTTGCCCGTGACTGTTTATTTCTTTTTTTAAAAAGAAAAAATGCTCATCATTTTCTTGGTCAGTCATGGTTTTATAACCGTAATAATAAATCGAAATCGCGGGTATTTTTAAGGCGTCTTTTTGTTCCACATAATTTAAAATTTCTGTTAATAAGCCAATTTGATATTCCGTTTTAAATACATTTTGGTGAGACAACATCAAGCAGGATTGTCTTAGTTTATCTGCAATAAAAGTAGCATCCAAGGCTTCGGAGGTCTCTTGAAGATTTAAAGTAGTTCGTTGAAACCCACTTAAATAGCCATATTTCTCTCGTTGTAAAAGATAGTCATTTCTCAAAAATTGCTCATTCCTAAAAGGATGTTTTTCTTGTAAATCCTCCACAATTCGGAGTGTTTTCTCACAAGATTTATCCAAATGCCGCTTTCTATACACACTCGCCAAGGTAGTTTTTGACCGCACTTCATCTTCCATTAATTCTCGATAAATTAGAAAATTTTCCACTTGTTTTAATAAAAAGAAGATGACTTGGCGCATTTTAGCGTCGTCATACGTTTCCTTGGGGTACACTTCTGGAAAAACTCTTTCTTTTAGCAAAAACTTATCTTTATATAAGTAGTCTCTTTTGTTTAAAAAATTGAACAAAAGTACCACATCCTCGCGTTGATTGTGTGCAGGCGAATCTAGCCATTTGCTGAATTCACGGACTTCTTTTTTAGAAAACGTCTTTAAAATGTGTGCTAACCGACTATTTTTCATAGATTTTTGATAAAAAAAGATGATTTTTTGTCAACAATTTTTTTTTAAATTAAAGCTTAAAGTTAGTATAAATAAAGGTTTTTTTGAAATTAAATGCTTATTTTTAAATAAAAAATAGACTGTTTTGTTCAACAAATGATAAAATATGTCTTTGTAATCATTCTTCAATATGCTGAACTTTGTATTGTCAATAAAAAACATTGCACCCATGACTTTAAAAACTCAATATCCATCTTTCGTTTACCATATAGCCAAACTGCTGTTGGTTGTTGGATTGTGGATGGGGTGCAGTGAAAAAGTTCTTTCTCAAGATTGGAAACTCGATTATGGCTTTGAAATTTACTTCGGTGCCAACGCAGAAGACCAAGGTCAAGCGGTCATTCAAACCGACGATAAAGGTTATTTGATGGTCGGCTGGAGTGAAGACCCGATTTCGATTGGTGGCGATAATGACATTGATATATATGTAGTACGTGTTGATGTGGATGGTGATTTGGTGTGGGAACAACGCTTCGATAAAGGCTTTATTGAAAACGGATATGATGTTGTGCAAACAGCAGACGGCGGTTTTTTAATCGTTGGAGACATCAAAGAATTTCCAACAGCAGCCAGCAAATTTCAGGCTTGTTTATTGAAAATTGATGCAGCGGGCAACGAAGAATGGTTCAAAACCTACAGCGAAGGCGGTACGGATAGAGGTATTTCATTAATTGCGACGGCGGACGGCGGCTTTCTTTTTACAGGACGCACCGACAACGGCGAAACGACGGACGAAGACATTCTTTTAGTGAAAACCGATGGCGATGGAAATCTTGTTTGGTCAAAATCTTACGCCAACGCTGGTAATGATGCCGCTAATTCATTGATTGAAATGGCGGATGGTTATGCAATAATAGGTACTGTAGAAAATACAGCCAACGGGTCTAAAGATTTTTATCTTTTAAAAACAGACTTTATTGGAACGCAACAATGGGCGAAGTTTTACGGCACTAACGACTTTGATGAAGGCTACGATTTATTAATCACACAAGACAATCAACTGGCAATGGTTGGTTCGTATGGTTCGACCAGCGATGTTGCATTGATTAAAGCCGACTTAGATGGCAACCAACTTTGGGACTTCACTTTTGGTGATGTTTTGGGGGACAACGCTTTTGATTTTTTACAAAACGAAGCAGGCGAATTTGTTATCGCAGGTATCACGGAAATTGATGCAACGAACATTGATATCTTATTAGCCAATGTTTCGGAAGATGGACAAACCTTAAATTGGCAGTCCAAGATTGGACGAAATACGCACGTTGATTGGGGACAAGCACTTACGAGCACCTCAGACGGCGGTTATGCAGTAGTTGGTTATAATTCAGAAGGTGTTTCTTTGTTTGGAAATGATTTAACACTGATTAAAACCAATTCTTCAGGCAGTATTTTTTCTAATAAAATTCAAGGAAAAGTCTTCGCTGATGATGATAATAATTGTGATTTTGACTTTGGTGAAATTGGTTTAGAAGATTGGTTAATCAAAGCAGAATCAGCAGCTGTAACTTTCTTCGGAACGACTGATGTAAACGGTGATTACAAAATCAATGTGGATACTGGGAGCTACGAATTAAGCGTTTTGGTCAACAATGAATATTGGATGCCTTGTGTGGATATTTATAACCTGAATTTTACAACTAATTACGACACGTTAATGCGGAATTTTCCGATGACTGCGATGGTTGATTGTCCATTTTTAGAAGTTCATGTTGCTGCGCCAGTTACGCAAAACTGTAGCAATGTTGGGTATCAAATTACCTATTGCAACGACGGAACGATTGGCGCGGATAGTGCTTGGATAGAAGTGGTTTTGGATGGAAATATGACCTTTAATTCAGCTACTTTACCGTTGTTTAGTCAAATGGATAGCTTGTTGGTGTTTCATTTAGATACCATTCAAATTGGAGCATGCGATACTTTAGCAATTTCAGTAGCAACCGATTGTGATGTGGAAGATGGCATTACTTATACTTTGGCAGCGTACATTTATCCAGATACGATTTGTTTGCCAACGCAAGACTGGGATGAATCTTTTATTAAAGTAAATGGCTATTGCGATGCAGATTCGATTCGATTTGAAATTGAAAATACGGGGAATGGAGATATGAATGCGCCATTAAATTTCATTATTATCGAAGATATTGTGATGGCATTAGAAGAATCTTACCAATTAAATAGCACCCAAAAACAAGAAATAGTTGTTCCTTCAACTGGCGGTACTTACCGTTTAATTGCGGAACAATCCCCAAATCACCCAGGAAATAGTTACCCAACCATCGCGGTAGAAGGCTGCGATAATGGAATGGGAAATATCACGACAGGAACGGTCACGATATTTCAAGAAGACGAAAATAATTCATCCGTATCGATTGATGTTCAAGAGGCGACCGATTTAATTACAAACATTAGTTTAAGAGGCTATCCCAAAGGCTACCCCGTTGACGGGCAGAATTTGATTCCCGCCAACACCGCCCTTGAATATCATATCCTGTTTCAAAACACTGGACTCGATACGGCGACGAGAGTGGTGATTCGGGATACCATTTCGCAAACACTGGATATTTCGACTATCCGACCGGGCGCAAGCAGTCATTCTTATGACTTCAACGTTTACGATAATGGTATTCTGAAATTCACCTTTGACAACATCGAATTGTTACCAGATGGCAGCGAAGATGGCTACGGATTTGTGACTTTCAAAATTGACCAAAAACCAGGTAATCCCGAAGGGACGGAGATTAAAAATACCGCTGAAATCTTCATGGGCTACAGCGCGCCTATGGAATCTGCGACTACCGTGCATCATATTGGCGGAGGTATGATTCGAGATTTCATCATCATAGATGTAGCGCAAGTTTTTATTCCAGAAGTGTCGGTGAATGCGTATCCAAATCCATTCATTGAAGGAACGGTGATTGAAGTGGCTGGTGAAAACTATAAAGAATTAATCTTGACTGTTTATGATTTAAATGGTCGATTTATCCGAGAAGAAAAGACTTCCGGGCATAAGATTGAGTTTCCAAGAAAGGATTTAATCCAAGGTATGTATGTGTTCAAATTATTGGGCGACGGCGTGCATATAGCTTCTGGAAAATTAATTTTGAAATAGGTACTTGGTTTTAGGTATTGGGTGCTGGGTTAGATAGTGACTCACCCAGCACCCAATACCTAAAACCCAATACCCAACTTTGATAGACATTCAATTTGGTAGTTAGAACATAAAGGAAATACATCTAATATCTTTATAACCGATTACATTTTTAAAGTACTACCAAATTGGCTCTAAATTAAGTTCCGAACCGACCGTCCACTTTGGGTCGTCAACTGTGAGCCGTTAGGAGCCTAATCCCATGAATGTAAACTATCCCATTACCAATCAGTTCCCCGCAAAAGGGGCGGGGAACTTTTTACTTTTTTACTAGCACCAGTAACTCGGGTTTTCAACCCGAGCAGCAGTCCATCGGATTTTCAATCCGATACCCAAAAAAGCTAAAAATCAAAACGCCAAAAAACTACTCGGATTAGAAATCTGAGTTACCAAGGATTTATTCGTTTTTTTTACGAGATTATAATTTG
Source organism: Saprospiraceae bacterium (assembly GCA_047629355.1). Classification (GTDB taxonomy): domain Bacteria; phylum Bacteroidota; class Bacteroidia; order Chitinophagales; family Saprospiraceae; genus CAYUNA01. The sequence continues at coordinate 8,741 of JBLHWU010000229.1, forward strand.
TTATAGCAGAAAGCCGTGCTTAAAGGGCACGGTTTCTTTTTAAAAAATGGATGTAAAAAAAGAGGTCAGATCAGTTCATTGTCAGAAAGAACACGTTATTTTCTTGACTTCTGGCAATGAACTGGTCTGACCTCTGACTTTTCAAAAAGACTTGTTTTTCAGAAGTTGATTACATTTTTACCGATTACGAAAACACATTTTAATCTGAAAGAACAGTTATCCAAAACCGATTTTAAGTAGCATTTCGATGTTACATTTTTACAATTTCCGATTTTACTATTATTTCCTAAAAACTGATTATTGTGTGGGGGGCTTCTGCTCCTCACGCTTTAAGTAACGGTAAAAAAATAACTCCGCCAACTACCAAGTATTTCTTTTGTCCTTATTTCCCACTTTTGAAACAGTCATTATGTAGAGATAACTCCTATTTCAAAAGTAAAAACTAAGAACAAAATAAACGTTGTTAGTTGGCGGACTTATTATTTCACCGTTACTAAGTAAAAAGAATTAAATAAGTTGAGCCAGTAAGCGGCTTTTTTTTCTAAAAAGCTTAAAAAAATAGTGCGTAGCCATCGTTACGGATTTATTTTTTAATGTTTTTAGAAGGAAAAAGGACAAGTATAATGGCTTAAGTTATTTGGTTCTTTTCACTTTAACCAAGCACCAAAAATAGAAACCGCAAGAATTTCTCATGAGATTAATAAATTTGATAGGAGGTCGTTCCAGATGGAGCGACCTCCTTTTTTTGTGCATTTCTGTCTGGATTTTTCCATATTCTACTTATTTCTATCTTTTTAAGCAAGCTATTTCTTTATTTTTCAAACATTAGATTAGATTTGGTCAAAGTGTGAACTAAGTCGTATGAAAAGGTAGGAGATATTTTCATGTTATTTGAAATTGAATTCTAATTAAATATGTGAAAAGGTAAGTGTTTAAATAATAAATAAAGGGACTTAATTGTAGTAAAGTTAGGT
>JBLHWU010000230.1:0-9560 GCA_047629355.1 Saprospiraceae bacterium
CTGCAGCTTATGGCATGGGACGCGAGGAAGCCTTGAAAGCGGTGACGATTGTACCAGCGGAAATTTTTGGGGTAGCGGACCAATTGGGTTCCTTGGAAAAAGGAAAATCAGCTACGTTATTTGTGACAGATGGTGATCCATTTGAGACGAAAACGCAGGTGAAATACTTGTTTATTGATGGATATCGAGTGGCGATGGATAGTCGGCAAATCCAGTTGTATGATGAATTTTTGGATAGGTCGCCGGGCGTGAAGGAGTAAGATGGTAAATAGTTGGCGGCACAAGGTAGACGGAAGGTGCGAGAAAAATGGAAATTGAAACGGAGGTTTTGGTTTCCATTTTTTTAATTTAAATACGCTTCATTTCACCGACCAAAATACTCATCTTGCAGACACCATCCTCCATTTAGCATATCAAAATTGTCAAAACTCATTCATCCGTCGACCTTTGTTTTAAAATTCATCAAAAACAAAGAAATATGGACAATATCAGCATCAATTCATCAAATAATCAGCTTAAAACGGCTACTAAATTTTTAAATGTCACTGCGGCTTTCTGGTTCTTAGTCGCCGTTCTAGGACAGTGGATATTCGCTTATTATATCGCTGTAACTTACGGTGGTTCGGCAGTAGAAGGAGATTTAGAAAAATGGAATGAAGATTTGTACATTGGCTTTATTGAAGGCGATTGGGTAGGGAATTCTATTTTAGTGGCGCACATTTTTTTAGCGTTTGTGATTACGGTTGGAGGGCCGATACAGTTAATTCCGCAGTTGAGAAATCGGGCCTTGACTTTTCATCGTTGGAATGGTCGGGTGTACGTTTTGACTGCTTTTCTAATCAGTTTGGCAGGGCTATATTTAGTGACCGTTCGAGGTGTTATTGGTGGGTTTTACATGCAAATGGGGAATACTTTGAACGCCAGTTTGATTATGACCTTTGCAGCATTGACTTTGAGAACTGCCATGAATCGTGACTTTATCGCACACCGACGCTGGGCTATTCGGATGTTTCTAATGGTGAATGGCGTTTGGTTCTTTCGAATAGGATTTGGCTTGTGGATATTTTTAAATGGTGGAACTGCTCCTGGTTCAACTGAAAGTTTTCAAGGACCATTCGATGTGTTTTTGGCGTTTGGACATTCTTTAATTCCTCTTTTTTGTGGAGAACTTTATTTTTTAGCAAAAGAAAAAGAGAGCATCGTTGGGCGATATTTGATGGCTGGATTTCTAATAATCTTAGCAATCGGAACAGGTCTTGGCATTTTCATGGCGGCGAATATTTTTTGGCTGGATTCTTTTTGAGAATTTATCATTTAGAATTCATCACTCCTCATTTGGAGACTTCCTTCAACTTTAACCGTATATTTGTGGTGAAACCTTCGATTTATTAATTCAAAACAATCATGAAAAAGTCAATTGTTACTTTACTGCACATCGGTTTTTGGGGAGGTTATATTTTATTGCTGCTGCTATTTTTAGGAATTTATTTTAAAGGCGATATTCCTGTAGATAGGCTTCCTGAATTTGGTAAAATCATGTTGGGCGCAGCAATAACGCCTGCATTTATTAGTTTTTATGGCTTTTATCTATTCTTATTTCCTGATTATTTGCAGCACAAAAAGACTTGGGTGACTTTTATTTATGGGATAATACTTGCCGCGTTTTCGATGATTTTTGGTTTTATTATTTTATACCTTATTTATGGTCGTGCTAATGATTATACTTTAGATTGCTTTGTGCCGGGTATTCCGATATTCGGTTCGATTGCCATTTTTTCTCAAATTGTGGCGCTGATTATCAAGGGTTTTATCACTTGGTTTGAAGAATTAAAATTGAAGGAGGCACTGCAAGAAAAGAACTACGAAATGGAGATGGCATTGGTCAAATCGCAGTTAGATCCCCATTTTTTATTCAATACGATTAACAATATTGATATCCTGATTTTGAAAAATGCAGAGCGCGCATCGGACTATTTAAATAAGTTATCGGGCATTATGCGGTTCATGTTGTTTGAAACGAAAACGGAGGAAATTTTGCTTGCCAAAGAGATTGAATACATCGAAAAATATATTGAATTACAGAAGATTAGAACGGCGAATTCGGAATATGTCAATTTTGTTATAAAAGGGCAGCTCAATGGTCAAAAAATTGCGCCGATGGTTTTTATTCCTTTTATTGAAAATGCGTTTAAACATACCAATAATAAGAAATTGAAAGGAGCGATTGATATTCAAATTTTATTAAAAAAGGAGACAATTGAATTGAAATGTGTGAATAAATTTGATGCGCATCGACAATCAAAAGTGGAGAGCAATGGTTTGGGTAATGAATTGATTATCAAAAGATTGAAATTGATTTACCCAGATAAGCATACGCTAGGAATAAATAATGAAAACAATCAATACAGCGTCCATTTAACCATTCAAAAATAGAGATTGCCTAATGAAAAAACATACTTGCATCATCATCGAAGATGAACCTCTAGCACTCGAACGCACTGCCGAATTTGTTAAAAAAGTACCTTTCCTCGACCTCCGCGCTACTTTCGATAATGCGTTAACTGGACTTTCTTACTTGAATACAAATACCGTCGATATTTTGTTTTTAGACATCAATATGGATGAATTGACGGGCATTGAATTATTGGAAAATTCTAAAATTGATAGCCAAGTAATTTTCACGACTGCCTATCAAGAATATGCGCTAAAAGGTTACGAACTCAACGTCACAGACTACCTTTTGAAACCATTTACCTTCAACCGTTTTTTGCAAGCCGTCAACAAAGCGCAAGAGAATTTAGCTAAAAAAACAACGGAATCGACTCGTGATTTCATTTTTATAAAAACAGAAAATCGGCTGGAAAAAATTACCCTCAGCGACATTGTCTACATCGAAGGAATGCGGGATTATCGCCGCATTCATACCATTGATAAAAGAATAATGACTTTGCAAAATTTTAAAGAATTAGAGCAAATTATTCCTGCTAATCTGGTTTGCCGTGTGCATAAATCGTACATGATTGCCTTGAATAAAATAGAGTCAATTGAACGGAATCGAATAAAAATTGGTGGGCAGTTAATTCCGATTTCAGAGACGTATAAAGCATTTTTTTATGAGCAAATTAATAGATGATTTTTAAATTTTAGTAGTTATTAAATCTTCAAATATTCTTCATTTTTAAAGGCTCTTTTGGAAACAATAATCGCCTGAATATCTCTCAAATGCAGGAAATAACTCTTTTTCGATTGACTCATTTTTTGAATCGTTGACCAATCCATCGTACTATCAGATGCCGCTGTTTTTATTCTAATATTTTCATCTGAAAATTTGATTGTTCGCGTTCCAAGAAACAGTTTTTTACTGGAGGGATTACTGGCAACTCTTCGCATTGAAAACTTCATAATAAGTAGCCAAATACCAATCATAATGATTATAAATGACCCATAACATCAATCTTTGGGATTGAAAGCCGTTAAGCATTATTTCAGAAATGAGATTGAACGAAATCGCAACCAAGTAGCATATCGCAAAACCTTTAAGGAATGCGAAATAAATAAAGTTAGATTCTTGAGAGAGTGGTTTTGTTCTCCCTTTTTGCTTTGAAAGCGCGATTTATGTTGATATAATGAGCATTTTTAAAGTGAAAAATGAGGGCAAAATATCCTCTCAAGAGTCTGAGTTTATTTAATTCGCATTCCTAAGCCATTTATTTGATAAGAAGAAGTTTTTATTCAAGTCTTTAATGTCGTTAATGGTTTGTTCAAAAGTTTAGTTCATAATTGGCTATTTTTAGTTGTGTTTTTCAAAATGCTTTCCTAGTGGTGTAGCCCGAAAACAAGTACCTAATTTAAGACAAAGAAAGTTTGAGGTGTGAAAATGGTTTTTACAAAACCATTTTCACACCTCAATAACCTCACCCGCCTCGCTGAAGGCGAGGGGCACTATGTTTTAGGCAGCTCGAAAATCTTAGGATTTTCTCACTTCTCAAATTAAGTAGGTAGTTATTTAAGGGTTGTTGCACTAGGTTACTTTTCCTATTTCCAAAGGTAAAATACTATTTTCATCAAAACTAATCTAATTTTAGCACCCTTCAGACATATTATAAAAATTGGCAATGTATTTGTAATATATAAATTGTATTTAATATGTATTTTCTTTGGAATAAAGCAAATATATCAATTAAATGTTTAGCAAACGATTTAACAAAATTTTCAAAACGGATATCTCATCAGTTTAAGAAAATTTTTCAAAGAAAATTTTCTTTGAAAAAAAATAGGTCATCCCTGCATTTACTGCTATAAAATCAGAAGATTTCTTCGGAAATCATTGCCCCATAACCTAAGGAACGTATTGCCCATCATTTTTCAGTAAATGACCAAGCAATATACTCTGTTCGCTATCACTCCCCTCTGTGGTAGCGGCGGAGATTTTCTTGTAAATCTAAGCGTTCCGATAAATGAAAAGAATTAAAATTATCCAAAACGTTTTCCTTTTATAAAGGAGAATTCTCGTTCAAATGTAATCCTATTATGAAACACTATTTTACTCCCTTTGAGAAAAGGTTAGGCTTTGCTACGTCTGATTTAATATTCTCTTTTTGGTTCTTGTGCCTGATTTTTACAGCTAATGTAACTTCAGCGCAGACCATCCAATTAAACAACCCCTGTCAATGTCGAGAATTTCCCGTTGCTTCTCAGGGCAATGCGAGTACCCTCGACAATGGACAATTTATTGATACCATACAAGTTAATTCCGGAAACGGAGAAGTCTGGTACATCGCAGCCGTTGATGGCTTTTTTGATGTCGCCAGTCCTCAACCCCCTTTTACTCCCTTATCTTATATGACCGATGCAGCAGGCGCGACCTTCACGGAATCGCCTGCTGGGGTCTATACCTTACCCGGCGTGCATGTTGATGCGTTGGGTTATTCGATTTCAGTGACGAATGGTACGGATACCTTGGAGGTTGCAAATACTTGTGCTTATCCAAATCCAGTTATTACGGCTGAAATTAGAAATGGCTACTGCCAAAGTAACGACCCTGTAACATTAACTGCAGATGCTGGGACATCAACAGGAACTGGGGTTTTCGACGTTTTAGCGGAAGACTTAATAACAGTTATTCAAGCAGACATCAACGTTTTCGACCCAGCATCGCTGGTCTTAGGAACGTATTTTTTACGTTATACATTTGATGAAGATGATGCGGCAGTTCTGCCTTGTATGAATTGTAACCCAGGCTGCGTACAAGCTGTTTTTGAACAAATTGACATCGTTGACCCACCATTTTCAATGGCTTGCAATGACGAAATTAACGTTGTTTTGAGTGTCGATTGTGATACTGAAATCTTGCCTGATATGTTGCTGGAAGGTGACCACCCGTCGTACGAAATTTTTGATGTTAATGTTAAATATAACGGACAGGATTTAGGGAATATAGTTGGGTCTGCACAGATTGGTCTAAACCTCGTTGGTGAAGTTACGGACTTTTGCACTGGTAATTCTTGCTGGACAGCATTGACGGTTACAGATGGTACGCCTCCAGTTTTGGCTTGTCCACTTGCACCGATTCAAATTGTTTGTACTGATAATCCAGACAACATTTTGCCACCCGCAGCGGTGGATGGTTGTGATGGTTTGGTTGCGACTGATTTGATTGCTGAAAACATTGAAAATTTTTCTTGTGGTGATGCTAATGGCATTGTTCGCCGAGTAGTTCGAACCTATATAGCGGTAGATTTTTATGGAAATGCAACGCCTAATTGTGTGCAAATTATTGAAGTTTTAAAAGTAGATTTAGCGGATGTTGTTTTGCCATCACATTTGGACGACAATCCTGTACCATCTTTAGAATGCCCTTCTACCGATACGGAACCTGAAACGACTGGCTTCCCAACTATCAATGGTTTGCCAATTGATGGTAGTGATTTTTGCACCATTTCCGCAGCTTACCTTGACCAGAATTTGACAGGTTGTGGTGGTAGCCGAAAAATCTTGCGCAACTGGACAATTTATGATTATTGCGAACCAACCACGCCAGATGTAAACCCAATTTTTTATACCCAAACCATTAAAATTAAAGACACAACCCCACCAATGATTACCGCACCAGATGACATTACGATTAGCTCATTTAATGCGGATTGTACAGGAAATGTCACTTTGCCAGCGGCTATCGTATCGGATGCGTGTTCAGATTTTACCGTTTTGACGGTTTCTTTTCAGGGTTTTATGGCCTCCAATGGCGGTTTGTTGACCAATTTGCCACAAGGTATACACCTTATAGTATATACAGCGTTGGATGATTGTGGCAATCAGATGAGTGACCAAATGTTAGTAACCGTGATTGATAATGTTGCGCCAACTCCAGTATGTGATGAATTGACGACGGCGACCATTACCCAAACAGGTGAGGCGGTTGTTCCTGCGGAAACCTTGGACGATGGTAGCTTTGATAATTGTACCGATGTGAGTTTTTTGATTGGCTTGGTCGGCGGTTCTTATAATGAGAACATTACTTTCAATTGTGATGATGTGGGAGAGACGATTATAGTAGAAGTGCAAGTATCTGACGAGAATGGCAACACCAATATTTGTGAAGTTCAGGTTATGGTCGAAAACGGGCAAACGCCGACGATTTCTTGTCCAGCTTCCTTAACAATTGATTGTTCTGAAGATTTAAGTATTGCAAATACAGGCGATGCGACGGCATTTTCTAATTGTGGTTTGACTCCAATTTCAAATCTGAATATTACCACCAATTTGAATCAATGTGGCATCGGCTTCATTATTCGAGAATTTTCGGTAACGGACGCAGTTGGTAATAATGAAACTTGCCAGCAGACAATTATGATTGAAAATGGTAGCCCATTACTGGAAAGTCAAGTGTCTTTTCCGGAAAATTATGCAGTAACGAATTGTACTTCAAGCGCAGATTTATTACCTGCAAATTTGCCAACAACCCCTATTAATTACAGCGAACCTATTATTAACAATAATTCTTGCATCAATGTTGCTTTTAGTTACTCCGATGAAGTTTTTGAGGTCAATCAAGCTAGTTTAGTTTGTTTCAAAATCAACCGGACTTGGGCAATTATGGATTGGTGCAACAACGGTGCGGTGACTTTTAGTGACATGCAAATTATTGAAGTTACTGACAATGCCGCTCCGGTGATTACTTGTCCTGACAATTTTAATATTGATGTAAGTGGAGGAGCTTGTGACACAACTATATTGTTGATGTCGCCGATGATTGATGATTGTAGCGACAATGTTAACTTGGTCGTATTGAGTGATTTGGGTATTGGATTTGGACCATTTCCAGACGTGATGCCTGGTATTTATAATGTTACTTATTTTGCAAGCGATGCTTGTGGAAACCAATCCAATTGCACGATGACGATTACGATTGAAGAGACCGTACCACCAGTATTTACTTGTGGCGACGGCATGATTCTGGATATCGGACCAGATGGCACCGTGACTCTATTTGCAAGCACTTTTAACGAAGGAAGCTTTGATAACTGCACTGCGTCAGAAGATTTGTTGTTTTCTTTCACACCGACTCCAGCGGATAGCATGCTGTTGTTTGATTGCGATGATTCGGGCTTGACTGCCTTTATTACTGTTTGGACAACCGATGAAGCGGGTAATCAAAACACTTGTAGTACCGATGTTTCCATCAATGGCAACGTTCCTGCTTGTGAAGACCCTTTGGTCTCAGTGACTGGTATGATTTTCACAGAAGAAGATTTTCCAATCAATGCAGTGATGATGAGTGTGACTGGCACAACTGACCCGTCAATGACTACAGGACTAGATGGTATTTTTGAATTCATGGAATTGCCAATCGGAGGTGATTTTTCTATCGTTCCTACGAAGGATTTGAATGTTGTAAATGGCGTGACCTCTTTGGATTTATCCATTATCAGTCGGCACATTTTGAATATTCAATTGATTGATTCTCCTTATAAAATGATTGCGGCGGATGTCAATGACAGCGGCACAATTTCAACGACGGATGTGGTAGCGGCGCGCAAAGTGATTTTGCAATCAGCAACGACATTTCCAAATGGCAATCCATCGTGGCGGTTTGTGGCAGCAGATTATGAATTTATCAATCCAAGCAATCCTTTCAATGAAGATTTTCCAGAAGTGGTGAATTTCAATAATTTAACCGAACCAATGATGGCGGATTTTATTGGAATAAAAATTGGTGATGTGAATTGTTCTTCCAATCCAGCATTTTTGTTAGGGGCGGATGATAGAAGTGGCGAGGCTTTTCCACTAATGATTGAAAATAGGGTAGTGGAAGCGGGCCAAACATTTACCGTTGATTTTAAAATAGAAAATGGACAGACACCAAGGTCTTTGCAATTTGCTTTGCAATTTTCTAAAAACTTAGACTTTCAAAACATAAATAACGGCTGGATGAAAGCCGAAAATATTGGGACAACCGAATTGTCTGACCATATTTTAAAAACAGCATGGTATGGTTCTGAAGCGAATTCGGACGAACCTGTTTTATCATTGACCTTCATCGCTAAAGAAGATATTCAATTGAATGAAGCGTTTGCTATCGAAGAAACACGAATGAAATCGGAGGCAGCTTTTGGAAATGATGCTTATATAATACAAGCAATTGATTTAGCCTTTTCAGAAGTAGTTGCTACGACGGACGAATGGACATTGCGACAAAATGCACCAAATCCATTTCAAAATACGACACGCATCGGTATAGAGGTGGCAAAAGCGACGAAAGCGATTTTGCGAGTGACCGATTTATTTGGCAATCAAGTTTATCAAACGCAGAATGAACTGACTATTGGTGAGTATTATTTTGATATTCACAGTTCTGAATTACCAGCGGCTGGCATATATTTATATGAAGTAGAGACAAATTTTGGTATAAAATCTGGTAAAATGGTTTTTATAAAAAAGTGAAAAAACAAAGTTTACTTCTTTTTTTTTTAAAAAAGTGATTTAAGATAAAAAAAGTCGTTTTTCGTAACCTTACGGAAAACGACTTTTTTGTGTTGAATATATATATATATTCTCTATTTATTTTAAAATGTAACATGAAATCAGTTGCTGGTTAATTTATTATACATTTTTTTTTAAATAAATGATTGTTTTCGTACCTTATGAATTGTTAGAATTAAGATATGAAAAATAAAAATTTAAAAAATACCATAGATTGGGTATAAGTAAAATGTAACTTCGTTGTACATTTGTGGAGTACTTAATTAGTGCAAGACTCAAAATGTTACGTAAAAAAGTTATCCAAAAACATAAAATGAGTTGAATCACAACTTTGCCTACTGAAACACTCAAAATTTTCCAAAAGTTGTAGAATTCTCTCCGTTCATCCCGTTATCAGATTTAGAAAAGAATAAGGAAACACATGTATATTATATAGTATATAACCCCTTTGAGGTTATGCTCTTACTGTGTTTGGACAATTAGTAGTTATATTGATTGTCTATTTCTTCCATGAATACTTTACAAAAGAAACAAGTCGGAGTTTTAGTACCCGAATAAACATCTTCTTAGCTTTCATT
>JBLHWU010000231.1:0-9459 GCA_047629355.1 Saprospiraceae bacterium
AATACTGCAATAAAGGCTATTGTGCTTCCAAAAAACTCCATTATTACAGTTTGAAGTTACACGTAATGGGGTTTAGCATTTTTAACAAATTGCCTTTACCAGAGTATATCGGAACAAGCCCCGCTTCTAATAATGACTTGGCCGTTTTTAAGCCTGTGTGGGAAACCATTGAAGACCGTGCAATTTTTGCAAACAAAGCTTTTGAGCGATGGTTATTTGAAAACAATAATTTGCAAATTTTAACTCCCGTAAAAAAGGACAAAGGACAAAGGACAAAAAGTATTGAAATTCATAGACCAAATGTATACAAGACAACCAATTGAATCTTTTTTCAATTGGATTATTGAAAAAGTCGGTATTCAAAATGCCTCAAAAATCAGGTCAGAAAAAGGGCTACTTGTACATGTTTACGGACGTTTTGCAGCAGCTTTAATGATTATTCCTAAAGAAAAGCCTAAAGAAGCAGAGGGCAACCTATCAACAAATAATTCTTTATCCTTCAAAGCATTCACAATAGGACGCAATGAATCCGCATCCGTCATAAAAACATTTAAAGACACACCAACGTATCTATTGACGGTTTTCTTTACTCTAAATTTTTCTCTCGGTAACATCTTCAATAAATCTTTGATTTCATCTATTAGTATGAGCATTTACTTTAGCCACAGTACAGCTAAATTGAATCAGGTACTCTTCTGGTGAATATTTTGAGCATATTTTGATGTTGGTTCGTTTTCTAATACAGCAACAGATACCCTTTCATAAGAATGATTTTTGTTTTTATTTACTATTTTAACCTCGCTTTTGAATGCGAAAACTTTAGTCAAATTCCTTTAATATTGCTACTGAAAAATAAATTTGTCTCTTATTAACTATTGGGAGGAAACAGGAAAAACTGATAAAAAAAACCAATTTTTCCCTTTTTACTGATTTTTTTAATTCAAAAATCACCTCCTCCTAATCCTTTATAAGAGTCATAACTTAACTGGTTGTATCCATCATTCCACCAAAATCAACTTCCCAACAAGCACCTCACCTAAGGTTTCCATTTGATAAAAATACATACCAGAGTCTGCTAAATCTTCCGCAGACACTTTAATTTCATTCGTTCCCGCTACCCCATTTTCAAAGGCCTCAAAAATAACTTTTCCAGCAATATCCTGAATTAAAAAATGCACCTGGGCAGCGGTTGGTAATTCGTATTTGAAAATAGTTTGTTGTGAAAACGGATTGGGTGCATTTGGAGAGAGCACTACCCTATTTTTAGGGTCGAATTCTAAGTCGATTCCTAATAATTCTAAATTGGTGTCATAGGCTTCGGCAGCCGTGTATTTTGAATTGATAGAAAGCACATTTTGTAACTCTCCCTTTGTTTTTGCTTTAAAGTAAGCGGTAAAAAGGGTTGATTTCTGAGTTAAAATGTCTCCATTCCAGCTGGTGGTGATTGCGCCTTCTTTTTGCTTAGAAAAGCCGAAATTTTCACTGCTCGCTAAGCCATCTTTAATTTCAATTAACGCTAATTTTTTCGTATCAAAATCAAGCGTAAATTGGTAGCCAAGCAAATCGTTGTTATTAATTTGAAAAGAAACTTCGACCAGCTCATCTTTTTTAAATGACTGATTATCAGAATGAATTACCAATTTACCTTTAAACTCCCGGTCGTCCACTCCGGTCAATTGCAAAGGGTTTACATTATTATTGACGTCACCAATTTTGACGCCGACAAAGTCTACATTGGTAATTTCTTCATTTAAATTATTGAAACCCAAGACTTCCATTGGCAGGTTCGAAAACGGATTATTTGGCGTATTAAAAACATGGCTTTTATCGAAAAAACGCCAAGAAGTATTATTGACGAAATTATCGTCAATCAATAAAATCAATTTTCTAATTTGCACCAAATCTAAGGTCGAAATGGAATTGGATTTATTCGCATCGGCAGCAATCATTTGATAGGGGTCCGTCATCGGTTGCGAACCTAAAATGTGCTTGTTGATGATGACCAAATCAAAGGTTGTGACGCCATTTAAATCAAAATAATCCTTATCTGGTGTAACCGTAAAATCATTGTTACTCTCTAAATCTTCAAAGAGGAATTGACCATCGTCAGCTGTTTCAAAAGTAGCCGAATTCCCAGCATTTATTAAAATAGAAACACCACTAACTGGCTCGCCTTCTGCGGTCTCAATCGTCCCTGCAATTAGCGGATTACCCATACACGACCCCATATTGTCTTGCACAAAAATGACGGTTTCGCAAAAGGTTTGATTGCCTGCTGCGTCGGTCAAGTATATTTCAATTAATTGTCCTAAACCGAGACTAAAACAGTTGAAGGTTTCGAGGGAATCAGTTACATCTGTCGAATAAGAAAAGTCTAATTCTCCCAGACAATTATCGAAACTACCAGAATTAAAAACTTGGGCATTGATGGTTAGTTGCCCATTTTCATCCAATTCAATAATCAAGGCAGAGACACAATTGGGCGTTGGAAATTTGCAATCATTGACAGTAAAGTCCGTCTGACAGACGCTGGTATTTCCACACTTATCCGATACCGAATAAGTGACTTCAAAAGTCCCGAGTGGAACGTTGTCAATGATGTTTCCGTCGCCAAATACCGTTGTTGCAATGATATCTAATTCAAAACTACAATCAGAAACTGCTGGCAAGGGCAACTCAACAGTCGTATCACAATCGTCCTCAATCACACAAAAGGAAAGATTATCAAGGCAAGTTACGACAGGCGCGACGGTATCATTTCCTTTAATAATTTGCTCGTATTTTATCACGCCGTCGGGCTGCGCGCCGTTGATAAAAGCAGTTGGATTGTAATTTCCTATGTTTAAACCATCTTGAAAAGTACGCTCGTTTTGCGTATTATCACCATTTAAATCTGCATTTAAACCAGCCTCGATATCTTCTACCAAAAGGTCTGGAAAGTTTGGGTTGACATTGCACCAATTAATCACTGTCCACGACCGCACGATTTTAAAACAAGCGTTTTGCACAATGTCAAAATAGACGTCTTCGTAGGAAATCGCAATTAATTCACAGGTTTCAAAGAAAATTTCTGGTTGACCAGTTTCGGGGAGTTCTTCACCACATTCCACAAATTGATCTTCTGGAAATTCAACGACCCAATCTGAAACATGTGCTACGGAAATGTTTTGCACACAAACAGCGGGCGGACTATTACTGGCATCGGTCGCTGTCCACAGTCGAGAAATCGTCCCGACTGAACATTGGTCGATATTATCCGTAAAGGAAGGCTCAAAAACAATCAAAGTACAATTGTCTTCAAAAGTTGGTGTCCCAAATATAGGGTCAAAAATGGCATAATCTTCTACCAATAATGCCGCCATCAAACCGTCCATCAAATCGTCACACAAAATGACGGTATCTGCTGGACAAACTAACACAGTTGGCGATAATTTATCTTCTAAATCCACCTGAACGATGCAAGTGTTCGAATTTCCATGACAATCATTCACTTTTAAAATTACCTGTAAATCAGGATTTTCAACATCTTCACAACAAAATGTAATGGTTGGATTAAATTGCAAACTTCCAGCCACTCCACAAGGATTATTCATCCGTCGTATTTCAAAATTTTCTAAGCAACAATTGTCATGGCTGCCATCGTCAAAAACGGCTGCATTCACGATTACTTCCATTCCAAAAATCAAAGAAACACTCGTTATTTCATCACAAACTGGCGTTGGCGCAGTATTGTCAACTACCGTAATCGTCACCTCCAATTCACTCGTATTGCCGCATTCATCCGTCGCAATATAGGTGATAATATGGTTGCCCAATTCCAAACCAGGCGATGGAATAAACCCACCATTTGAACCATCAATATCATTGTTATATATGGCTTCTCCAACTTCTGTAAAAATCGAAACTGTCCAAGTATTACAATTGTCAGAAATAATAGCAGGCTGCAAATAGGCTTGCGAATTACAGGCATTTGGATGGTCAGCGGACATATTCACACTGACTTCATAAGCACCCAATTCAATCATTGGTGGCGTGCTGTCCGATACCTCGATGACTTGCACATAGCTGTTGCCATTTGCGCCCTGAATCACGACTTGTCCCGTACACCAATTCATAATGGAAAAAGACCGGAGGATTTTATAAGAATTGCCACATTCAGGCAAAATATCGTCGCTGTAAGCAAGAGTGTAAGAGCAATAAAGTCCCTCAGCGACATTTGGAAGTCCTGTATTTATTGGGTTTAGGAGAAAAGAATCGGTTAAAATAGCAGCGCAATCTAGGAAAACTGGTCCTGGAAAAGTAGGCGGCAGTGCTGTATTAACGGTAATAATATGCTGACAAGAGTTGGAGGTATTGCCATTTTCATCCTCTCCTAGATAAGTTCTCACAATCGTCACACCGTTACAAATATCATCATTATTAATGACTTCGTCCACTAAATAAAGCGTTGGGTTTGGGTCGCAATTATCGGTCAAAATGGGCAAAGGTGCAAGGTCTCCAGATTCAAAACATTCAATTGCGACGTCGCTACAAGTCAAGGATGGAGGGAATTTATCTTCAATCAAAGCCATTCCCCAACAAGAATTATTATCAGAATTTTGCGTGACCGTCACGGTTAAGGTTTCACCGATGAAAGCACCTGTTACCGGATTAGCAACCGCATTTCCATTGGCTTGATTAATGGTAATGGTAAAATCATTTTCATCAAGGTCATCGTCTTCCAAAATTTCGTTAATCGTAATCAAGCCCTCACAGCTGTTGCCAAGGGAAAAGTGAACTAAATCGTTGCAAGAGAAAGTTGAAGTAGGCTTTGCCGTAAGCTGTTTGGTAAAACCGCCAAGAAGGAACAGTAAGACCAGTATTTTATTTTTTGTGGATTTCATGAGATTTATAGGTTTAAATTCATGGTATTTCAATAGTATTGAGCACCAAAATTTTCCCGAAATAACATACGTTTAAGGTAAAACAAAGAAAGCTTTATTTTACAAGAAATTTTGCCTTTAAGAATCAGCTTCTGGATGGATACCGCGTATTGAATAAAGTTATATCCCTGAAAAAGAGATTTTATGCCTATTTTTTGCTTTGAAAGTGCGATTTATGTTGAGGTAACAAGCATTTTTAAAGTGAAAAATATAGACAAAATATCCTGTCAAAATGTAAGTGAAACGTATTCAATAACTTGAGCCATTATACTGGTCCTTTTTCCTTCTAAAAACCTTAAAAAATAAGTCCGTCGGGGCTATGCACTGATTTTTTAAATTTTTTACAAGAAAAAATTACGGCGCATTATGGCTCAATTTATTTAATTCCCGTTACTTTGGGAGTACTCTTAATAAAAATCGATGAAGGGAAAATCATTGGCAATCATGCCTAGCAATCAAAAATATACTATAAATTATAAGCATAAAGGTAGTAAATACCTTACTCAAAAAAAAGTATTTTTACTTTTTACGAACGATTGCCAAATGAAATTACCAATTTAATTAACTGTGTGGGAGTTACTGGAGGGAATACATTTCATATATAAACCTAAAAAACCTTGCCACTTATTGAAAATGACAAGGTTTTTTTTTAAAATATTTAGTCAGGCTCCTCCACTTTTATCAGAATAACAAAAGCATTTCGTCCGGAATTACAAAATTAAATTATGGACTAACAACTTCAGAACTACTACCGTTTGCAGGCACAGTCATTTTAAATTTTCGGTTCTTCTTCTTCGCTTTTCCTTCTGTTTTCTTCGCCAATTCAATCGCACGATAAGCATTCACGGTGCCACCTGTGATGCTCAATTCTTTCATCGAAACCAATTCGCCACTGCCAGGAGTTTTTACCTTTTGCGTTTGTGAAACCGCTGATTGCATTAAGATTTCTTTCACTTGTATCGCTGACAAATCTGGAAAGTAAGACCGAATCGCCGCCGCAATACCTGCCGCTACGGGTGCAGCCATGCTCGTACCATTAAAATGAGCATATTTGTTATCTGGAATAGTCGAATAAATAGCAACACCTGGAGAAAAAACGTCAATTTGCGCTTTTCCGTAATTGCTAAACGTAGCAGGTGCATCTTCTCCACCTTGCCAGCTTAATGCGCCGATTTCCAACCAGTTTTTAGCATTTTTGGGCTTAAACCAACCTGCTTTTTCATATTTGTCATTTGGAAAATTGTTGCTATTATCGTTATTCTGATGAGAATTACCAGCAGCATGAACTAATAAAACATCGTGTTTGCTAGCATATTTTATTGCTTTATCAACCGCTTCTTTATCCCAAGAATAGCTTTTTCCAAAACTCATGTTCACAACAGATGCACCATTGTCAACGGCATAAATGATGGCATTCGCAACATCTTTATCTCGCTCATCACCATCTGGTACTGCCCGAATTGTCATAATTCTTGCGGCATTAGAGACGCCATCCATGCCAACTCCATTGCCACGAGAAGCCGCAATGATACCCGAAACATGTGTTCCGTGACTAGCATCTGGACCTTGGTAGTCATTGTTTCCGTAGCCTTTTTCATAAGAATCTGCGTAGTTGTCACCAACAATAGCACGCGGGTCAGAGTTTGTATTGTATTGAAATTCTGCCTGAGCTGAAAAATGCTTGATATTACTTTCCAACTGTCCGCGCAATTCTTCAATAGTTCTCCCTTGTGATAAAATGGACATCAACACATCTGCACCACGAGACAATTCTGGGTCAGTTGATTCGAATTTTTCTAAATCTGCTAAGGTAAAATTCTCTTTTCCAAGTTTTTTACCTACTGCGTCAATCGCGCTCATTACCGTGCTGTACAACGTTAAATCTTGTTGTGCGCCCGTTAATTTCTCTTCAACTACTTTTTTGTAATGTTCGTATTTTTTATAGTCTTTTTTCTCTTTTTTAGATAAAGAACTGACATCTACATTTTCGTATTTCTTCTTATATTTAACATACAATCGCGTGATTTCCAATTGGTCAGCCCCAACGTTGCCATCTTTTCCACCGATAAAATTCCAACCGTGAATATCATCCACATAGCCATTTTTATCATCGTCAATTCCATTACCTGGAATTTCGTTTGTGTTCACCCACATTACCTCTTTTAAATCTTCATGCCCAACATCTACACCCGAATCAATCACGGCAACGATTACCTGCATCGGTTTTTTATCTGCCAATGCATCGTACATTTTGGCGGTACTAATCCCTTGAAATCCATCTTTTCCATAATCTAAGTGATGCCAGTTGTCTGGTGCTTGATCTGCCATTTGGGCAAAAGCCACCGTTTGAAATGCAAGAACGACTGCACACAAAAGAATTTTAATCTTCATAATAAAATTTTTAATAATTTTCTCTTCGGCATTTCCTTTTCGGGATTTTGCCTTTGGGTTATTGAATAACAATACTGTTTTTGAAAAGTGCCAAAATTATACCTTTAATTACTTATTATAAAAATAAATTGGCTTTTTTATGTTTATTTTAATACACTATCTTTTTTTTCGAGTTACTTGATACTTCCCTACTTCTACTTTACCGTCCGGGTATTACTCAAAATACTCTCTACGTGCACCCGATTGGAGGTTGCCAAAACGTAGGTGTAAGTCTCCCCTAGTAATACCGTTTCATCTATATAGGTGTAGTTCTCCTCAGCTGTCAAAGGCACAACTGCCAATAAATTTTTACCATCAAAATAATTCCCTGGTTTATAGCTATTAAAGCGATAAATGACGGTATAAATTGCTCTTGGTCCTTTGCGAGAAACCGTCCATTTTAATTTAACTGTATCGCCTTTCCGCTTGACTTTTTTGAGTGTAGGTGCTAATGGAATGGGCATTTCAATATAAGACATCGGCGGAATCAAGGCTGGATATTGATAATAAACTGCCAAAGTATCGGCTAATCCTAAGGGATTTTTTCGTACTGCTTTAGCATTAAAAAATACGCTTCCTAAAACCAATTGAGAATCTCGATTCATTTGAATTTGCTTGGCAATCTGGTCTCGTTCCGACCATTCTTTTGGCTGTTTATTATCACCAACTTTATAGGCAGCATGACCAATGTATAAATGTCGTCCATGAGTACGACTCGACCACCAATCCAATAAAATTTGATAATCAGCGGGGTCAAATCCAATATTCCAATACAATTGTGGCGCGACATAATCAATCCAACCCATCTCCAACCATTTCAAAATATCAGCATGCAAGTCATCATAACTGGTAATTCCCGCTCGGGTCGCTGAGCCATTCACGGGGTCCATATCCTGATTTCGCCAAACGCCAAAAGGGCTAATTCCAAATTTCACATGAGGCGAAAGTGCTTTTATTTTTACCGAAATCGACTGAATCATCTTGTCCACATTACTCCGCCGCCAATCTTTTACATAAAAATAGCCAAAACCATGTTGTTTAAAACTAACACTATCTGGAAATGCTTCCCCTTGCTTCTTATAAGGATAAAAATAATCATCAAAATGAATGGCATCGACATCGTAGGACATCAAAATTTCACCGACGACTTCCGTCAAATAATCTCGTACTTCGGGGATTCCAGGGTTAAAATAATATTTCCCTCCATAAGGAACCATCCAATCTGGATTGGTATGAAATGGGTGTGTTTTTGCTAATTTCTTGGTGTCCAAATCCAAACTCGCTCGCAAAGGATTGAGCCAAGCATGAAATTCCATGCCGCGTTTATGCGTCTCTTCCAACATAAATGCCAAGGGGTCATAGTCTTTTTCAAGCGCACGTCCTTGTTGCCCCGATAAGTATTTTGACCACGGTGCTAATTTGGAAAGATAGAAAGCATCTGCTGCCGGACGGATTTGTGCAATGACCGCATTGAAACCCATCTCTTTGAAAGAATCCAACAAATCAATCCATTCTTTGCGCTGTGCATCCGCATCTAAATTGGCAGAGGAAGGAAAGTCTATATTGTTAACAGATGCTATCCAAACACCTCGAAACTCTCGAATAGGAGGATAGGTTTCTTCAACTTCAGACATGACTACTGCTGTCGAATCGACCATGGAGGAGTCTATATTTTGAGAAAAAAGGGAATAGCTTTGGACAAAGAAAAGTACCGTTAAAATGATATAAATTTGTTTCCTCATGGTTCTTTTTATTTTAAAATTAGCGGACTTATTATAAGGAACTCGAAAAAACAACTTTACATTTTTGAGCGGATATCTAGTCCATATTTTTCACTTTAAAAATGCTCATTATATCAATATAAATCACACTTTTATAGCAAAAAGGAAGAACAAAACCGCTCTCTCAAGAATCTAACTTTATTTATTTCGCATTCCTTAGACGCAGGTTCATATTCAAAAATAATTAAATTTGAGTACACAAGATACCAGTTTATTCGGGTGTTTTCAAAATTAATTAATGATATTCAAAAAATTGTCCGAAAAAAATCAAAAAAAATGATTCTCGTTGAACTTTTGTTGTCTCAATTAAGTTTATACCTTTGCAA
>JBLHWU010000232.1:0-9448 GCA_047629355.1 Saprospiraceae bacterium
GGCAATCTGTTGATACAAATAGAAAAAGAGAAGCAGCAAGAACAAGCCGTTAAAAAAATTACGAGCCTTCAACAAGCTCGTCGAGCTTTTAAAAAGACAGGATAAAACTTGTGTGCAATTATGCACAAATTAAGTTTTTATAGCAAAATGACAATAATTTGGTTTTGGGCAGTCGAATACAGGAGAAATACGTCCAAAATCACGAAAATTAACGCAGATGTAGGCAAAAAATCAAAAATAGAACCCGTTTTGACCTTTCGGTTCACTTGACTTGAAAAATGGTAACTTGTCAAACAGTCTAAAGTATTACTTTTAGTCTATTTTTGATTCTTTACCCTGTTTTCTGACAGACACTAAGTAACGATGAAAGAATAAGTTACTCAACTGGACAGAGGATAATTTTTCTCAGTTTTTGCTTGAAAGAATGATAATTGTTGATACTTTGACTGATTTCAAGTGAAAATTGAGGATAATTTGTCCTATCCAGTTGGGGAAGTTATTTTTTCACCGTTACTTACAGCCACAGCGTGGCGTCCCTCTTGGTAACACAACTGTTGCTACTACACAAAGCTGCATCGCAGCGGCTCTCTTAAATTTTTCACTTAATTTTGTTTGAGTGTCTTATAATTCAGGGGCATTTGAATATAAAAAGAGCGCTGCGAAGCTGTGGCTGATTCGTGAAATATTTTACAACTCATACTTTTCTAACCATTCAAAAATAACCTCCCCCGCTTCTTTCAAATTCTTTCCAAAAGCAAAAATGCCCTCCTCATGTCCTTCCATTACAAATATTTTCACCGAAGGCAAATCCGTTTTTTGTAATAAATTAACAATCGAAAAAGCCATTTCTGGCGTACCGTACGCAACTGATTGGTCGGTGGTCGGAACTTGGTGCAGTAACTTTTTCCAAAGCTCAAAATGATGAATATGAATGACACCTTGGACCCATGGACATTCCTGATAAATAACGGCGTGACTCATAGATTCGGAGGAAGCGACGATTGGACCGCGACAAGTCAGGTTATTTTTTTGCAAATTAAAATCGAGTACTTGTGCGTAATGTTCGCGGGTTAATTTAGCAAAATTGCCCGTTGCTGACCCACTGATATAAAATTGATTGCTATCAAGAATCCGTTCACTAAGGTTACCAAAACCAATACCATTCGGATATGCTCCAATCAATTGATGCGCATACATTTGGTCACGCCAATGTTGCAGGTTTTGTAACCTTTCCTTAGCAATCGGTGGTGCTTTTTGCCAATTTGGAATAAATTTTATATATCCTTCGTCGATGATTTTTGACATTTAAATTAGCTAATTTTGGATTAAGTTCTAAAATAAAATACAAAATTAACCAACTCAACGTTAAGATTATCCACACCAATATCAAGTATCCTTAATTTTTGGCATTTTTGTGGCATACTAAAAGGTGGACGGCAGACGGTGGACGGTAAACGGGGTAACAGCAAGAAATTGTTGTACCTCATTTTTAACGAATGTCGCCGTCCACCGTCTACCGTTCACCATCAACCGTCTTAAATTTCCCATAATGTTTAAAAAAATATTACCGATTATTCTATTGGCTTTCGCGATGCAGTTGACTGCTCAGAATTTGATTCCGCGCGAAGAGCTATTTCAAGAAAAAGAAAAATTTAATGTCCGCATCTCACATCGAGGCGATTATGTCTTTTTTCAGCAAGACGAAGAAGGAAGAGATGGCAGCATTTATTCCTTGCGGACGGATGTGGTGGCGCAGCCGTCAGAATTGCACCTTGGCGATAAATTGATAGATTGGCGACCGACGTATAGCCATGAAATTATTGCGATTGTTGAAAATGGCGAAGAAATGCAACTGGTGAAAGCAGGTGTTCGTAGTAAGAAATCGAAAGTCGTTCCGTTGAAACCTTTTAAAAGTATTAAGTTTCTGCACGGTTCTCCGAAGTTTATGAATAAAATTGCGGTGGAAATTGAAGGCAAGGAGAAGATGGATTCTGGCTTGTTTATCGTCGATATTATCAGCGGAAATAGTAAGCGGATTGGTCGAAATAATGAATTTGATAAAATTTTATTTGATGATTTATTCACGCAAATTGCAGCGCAAAAAAAGAACGAATTGGGGGGGAATTCCATTTTTCTACGCACTGTAAGTAAATGGGATACATTGGTGGTTCACCCAGATACTTGGGATATGTACGTTGGTGGTTTCAACCAAATTTTGTCGGTCACTAATGATGGCAAGAAGATGTACATGACTGATAATTCAGTAGGAGATAAAACGGCTTTGTATGAAGTTGATGTTCCAACGGGTAAGATGACAGAGTTGGCAAAAGATGAATTTGCCGATATTTTGCCTTATGGCGCAACCTATAATTCTGATGGAAAACCGACGGCTGTTTTAGGATTATTTGCGGATTCTCGACGTCATTTTACGGATGAAAGTGTGAAAGCCGATTTTGAAGTATTGCGGGTAAAATTAGGGAATGTCAAATGGGTTGGTGGAAGCCAAGATGACAATACTTGGCTCATTGGTGAAATGAACGGTGGACCCGTTCGCTACCATGTTTTCAAACGAAAAGAGTTGGAAATCAAATATTTATTCAACGATTATTCCTTTTTAGAACGCTATACTTTAGCAGAAAGAAAGGCGCATGCAGTTAAAGCTCGGAACGATATTACGTTACCCGTCCACGTTTATTTACCTCCAGGCACAGACGATGACGGTGATGGCATTCCGTCTGAACCTTTGCCGACTATTGTTTACATGCACGGTGGCCCGTGGGTTGGTATCCGGCAATGGAATCAATGGAATTATTTGCGGCATTTTCAATTATTGGCAAATCGCGGTTATGCAGTCATCAATATTGAATTTCGAGGGACGACAGGCTTGGGCAAAAAAGTTCATGAACTCGGTAAACAACAATGGGGAGAAGGTATGAATCTCGACATTGCAGACATCTCCGATTGGGCAATGAAACAGGGCATTGCTAACCCGCGAAAGATTGGTTTATTAGGCTGGTCGTATGGTGGATATGCAGCGGCGGCAGGTTTGGCGTTTAACCCAAAGGGCTATGCTTGTGGAGTAAATATGTTCGGGCCGACGGATTTATTAGAGTTTGTAAAAAATAATCGAGATACGGAGAAATGGCATGATTTAGTTGGAAACCCACATACAGAAGAAGGCGAAGCGTTGTTGAAAAAACACTCGCCAAGTTATGCTGTGGATAATATTTTAAGCCCGATTTTGATGACAACAGGCGGTAAAGATGAACGTGTGCCACAGAGTCAATTGGACAATTTTGCAAAGCTATTGAAAGAGAAAAATAAGGACGTTATTTATTTCACGTATCCAGAAGAAGGACATATTTTCAAAGATACAGGTAGTTGGATTTCTTTCTGGGCAATTACAGAAGCATTTTTAAAAGAACACCTTGATGGACGGGCAGAAGGTAGAAATGATGCGGTGGAACAAGGGAATATGAAGGTGGTTTTGGGAGGAAAATTTATTGATAAAATGCGGTAATTATCGTCAATTAGCGTGACGCAATTTTTTAAACAACTCCCGAAATACCGTGTAAATTTCATTGCATTTTACAAGGGAATTTTAGGGTGCAAAAACGGTTTACAAAAACTGTTTTTGCCCTTTAAGCAAGCATACCCGCATTGCCGCAGGCAATGCGCACTGTATTTTTTGAAGCTCGAAAATCTTATGATTTTCTCGCTTCTTAAACTTCAAATAAACTTATTTTATTTTTACTTAAACAGTCTTCAATTGCGTCACGTTTTTTTTTAAAGCACTAATTTTTAAACACCCTTACCGTCTCAATCTCATCTCCATTTTCAATCGTCAAAAAATAAACACCTCTTTCCAAAAAAGACACATCAATCAACATTTTATCAAATAAAATAGAAAACGCCTCTTCTAAAAACTACCGACCGAGCACATCATAAATGTAAATTCTCGTTCCTTCTCCACTCAATAAATCACTAGCAATCGTCAATTCATCATTAACTGGATTTGGAAAAATAGTAATGGATTTATCTGCTAAATTATCAATACAATCCTCATCTAATCCTCTGTCATACTCGTAAATTATCCGATAAATGCGGGGTAAATAGACTTTATGAATGGCGACTCTGGATAATTCGCAAACTATTGATTATCAATTATTTGCAATTCTAAAAAGCTACTCATTCATAAAGTCTAATCATCCAATCCCAATTTCTTCAAAATATCACCGCAGTAATAGTTAAAACGCTCAACTACTGGTGGGTCTTGCGTCTCAAAACGATAGGAAACCGTTCGCCGCTGAACTAGCCGATTTGGGTCATCATAAATCAATGAAATGTTGTCTTTTGTAACTTCCCGATAAGGATTAGAATTTGTTTTTCGGGACCGAATATTTAGCGTTAATTCTCCGTGGTCATCATATTCCCAAATGGTCGTTTCACTGATGGTAGAAGAAGAAAATAGCAAATATTCTACCTTTTCAATCAACCTGCCTGCCTCATGATAATCAAAAAAGCGTTCGTAATGTAAAGTAAAGTCCAATTGTCATTAAAAAAAGCGTATTGGGAATCAATTTTTACCCGACCTTCTGCGCCATTGATATAAATGTTTTTCTTAAAAGTGGTATCCCCGTTGACTTCTAATTCCTTCCACAAACGATTGGTTTTGTGGCAATTTTCATCAAGGGTGTATTCATAATAATGCTGCGGATAAACGCCGTGAATGCTCAATATTTCATTGTCTTGGGCAAATAAGCATCCGTTTTCATTATAATGGTAAGTATTTGGTATATAGGTTTTGATAATTGTCCGTACCGGCGTCGTAAGTATTGAGAATTTCCTTTTCCAATCGTTCATTTTCATCATAAAAATAGTCCGCACCATTTGCATTCCCCCAATCAGCTCGGTCTGTAAACCAATATTGTTCGAGTTCTGCTGTTAATAAATCGCCTTCGTATTTATAGGTGGCGCGACCTGAATTACGCTACTTTGTAGAGTCTGCTATCCAGATTTGTTCGATAGCTTCCACCAATTTGGGTTGGGCATTTGTATGGAAATGTAGTAGGAAAAGGAAAATTGATGATAAAAGTAGGCGTATTTTCATAAAGATAAATTTTGGTAAGTTCAAACTGATTTCAGAAGTTATTTGAACAAGAGGAGTTTGAGGGAGAAAAATCCCTCCCCGTCGCCGTAGGCGACGGGCTAAGTATGGCTCTGAAATCAGTTTGAGCTTAAAATCGGGGTTACTTTCTGAAATTCAATAAGTCGCCGCTACATCACTCTTCATCTGGTCGATTTTTCTGCTGCAACCCCATCAAGAAATTCCGTAAAAACTGGTCTTTACACTCTCGATATTGACTCTGTCCGGGTTTCCGAAACAGCGCACTCAACTCATGCTTACTTACTCGAATGCGGACAAGTTTAAAAATTTCCATAATGTCATCATCGCGCATATTGAGCGCAATTCTCAGTTTTCTGAAAACCATATTATTGGTCAATCGCTTTTCTGGACGTGGTTGTTCGCCTTCGCGTTTGCCTCGCTTGAGATTGATAAAACCATTTAAAAAGGTCGCCAACTTAATGTCGTGCAAACTTTTAAAATCCTCATCTTCCTCTTTTTTTAACCAATTGCTAATCTCCTCTCGCGTTACCTCCAAATCTGCCAAAGCAAAAAGGGCAATCACCTGAGAATCTTTCCAATCAAATGTGTAGCGCAAGCGGCGAAAAATATCGTTGTTATTCATGTAAGACGGTTGACGGTTGACGGTTGACGGTAGACGGTGGTGCGAGCTTGTTAACTCGTCCACCGTCTGTCGTTTACCGTTCACCGCTTTTAAGTAATTTTTCTAAATAATGTTCGGTGATTCCGAATTCGGTTTTGAGGTCGGCTATTTTTTTCAAAGGAATTTGTTGATTTGAAATTTCTTTGACCCGTTGTCCGACAATCATCACATTTTTGCCGGTATGATCAGTCGAAATAAATTCAAAAACCTTCGTTTGATAGCCATTGACTTCCAATAACAGGGCGCGAATTGTATCCGTCACCATTTCTGCCATCCGTTCTTTGTGGATGCCATATTGGAGGATGCTGCCGAGATGCGTTTCACAATTCATCTGTTTGCGAATCTGTTTGTGGCAGCAAGGCGCGCAGATAATCAGCTCAGATTTTGCTTGAATACCTTTATATATCGCATCGTCCGTCGCCGTATCGCAGGCATGAAGCGCAATTAAAATATCAGTTTTGGGGAGGTGAAAATTGCCGATGTAGCCTTTTTTAAACTTCAAGTTTTCAAAGCCAACTTTCTCCGCAATATTATTACACAAATCAATCAAATCTGGACGAACTTCCACACCGGTCACCTGCGCCTCTTTTTTCAAAGTATTCACCAAAAAATCATACAGCGCGAAAGTCAAATAGCCTTTTCCGCTGCCCATATCGACGACTTCGATGTTCTCTTTTTCACCAACAGTAGCATGATTGCGGAGCAAACCCGCCATGATTTCCACAAATTTATTAATCTGTTTGTACTTATCGCCCTTTCCTTTTTTCGCGTGTCCGTTGGCATCCAATACGCCGAGTTCTTGTAGGTAATCAGGTGTTTGAATCAATTTCTGTTTCGCTTTATCGTGCGTCCGCTGTGGCGCGACATTGAAAGTTGGCGGTCTTTTATGAAAAGTCGCTTTCCCTTTTTTATTAATTTGCAAACCATAATCTGCATCCGTCGAAAACAAACTCGCTATTTGAAAAGTAGTCCCCAACAAGGTTTTTATTTCTGAAATGCCCGCCTCAATCGAGTGATTTTTCGTAATGTCTTTGGTCGTGTGGTTGTAAATAAACGAAAGATGCGGCTGTTTTTTTATCGTCGCCAATTTGATGCGAATTTTTTTGAGGTCACTCAATTTTTGGTAAGGCTTGGACAGGGTGATGCGCACAAAGGAGTCCGCTTCGAGGGTTTGATGGATATTTTGAAAGAATTGTTCGTTTGGTTGCATAGATTGTATTTCTGGGGCAAAATTACAAATAAAAATGAGGAGTCATCTCGAATTTTAACTTATCAAAATGCGGAACAGCTAAATTCAGGCTATTGTTGAAATTCTGCTGTGTTCCGATGGGATTCAAAAGGGGGGAATAAATTTTTTAAAAAATTTATTCCCCCCTTTTGAATCCCATCGCGGCGGCTCGGATGTGGTATGAGAACTAAATTTTTCCGCCGCGAAATGCACCAATTATTGATTAATAAATGCGAAATAAAAAGAGTAAAATGATTTCTATTTTTTGAAAAAACAAAAATAACTACTGCTTAATCAATCGCTCTCGCTGCAAAACTTGCCCGTCTTCTTCTAAAGAAAGAATATAAATGCCACTTGGAAAATCCACTAAATCAATTGATACGTTTTGTAGGCTGCCATTCAATTCTTTTTGCTGCACCAATCGCCCGTCAATTGCGAAGACTTTGAGCGTTTTGTTTTTGGTGGAAGCAGAAGTAACAAATTTTACCTGTACCTCAATATCCGCTGGATTCGGACTCAATAAAAAATGAGTTTTTTTATTAAAAAGTGCTTCCTGTGTATCCACAAAAGCGGTGTCGTTTTGCAGATAAATGGTTTCATCAGTACAGCCAGAAGTCACACAGCCGTCGCCATCTACTTTGAATAGCTAGATATTGCCCTCTGTTTGAGTGATGTCGCTTTCGTATTCATCAGTTCTAAGACCTGTAGCTAACAGACCGCCATCTGAAGTTTCTGTAATGTAATAAAATTTATTAAAGAAATCCCAGGGTCTATCCTCATGAATATAGTATCGAACCCACTTAGATTCTCCTGTTGGACTAGCCCGACCAATGCAATTGACATATCTGGAGATGCCGTTATATCCAAGCAATGATTCCGTCCAGATTAAATCTCCATTGGCTGCCCGATTCATATAGTATAGTTCGGTTCGGGTATCATTAATCTGTGCTAAGGGCAATTCCCATATTGGTTGATGAGTAGAATCAAAGGCCAAAATGGTCGTGACATAAGTAAAAAAATCTGGAGGTGCACCCCAAGGGAAAGAGTATCCGCCATCTGGTAGCGGCTGTACCATGCCTTCTCGAATATCAAGCGTGAAATCAGTCGTTAAATCTTCATAATAGTTTGTCCAAATTTCATTCCCTGAGGTATCAATTTTAGTAACCATTGGATAATAACTTAATATGCTAGGGCGGCAATAATGGCCGATAAATAGATGACCGTCGTCTGACCAAGTGAGGTTGTTAGGACGTTCAGCACTACAATCTGTAATTATTACCTTTCTGAATATTTCTTCGCCTTCTGGAGATATTTGTCTAGTGATTAAATTCACATTTCCATTGCCATCCCGGGCAGTACCAAAAGTAATTAAATTGCCACTTGGCAGCAGTTTTGCGTCCCAAATTGTTTCCCAAAATTCATTTTCAAGTTTTTTTGTCCATAAAGTATCTCCATCAGTATTTATATTCATCAAAAAAGGCGTATATTGGATATCATCAATAGCAACAACTGCTGTTAATAAAAAAGTGTTGTTAGTCAATGAATTGATTATGAAGTTGCCAGGGTCATCAAGTTTTGTTTCTAAATCTTCAATTTTTTTTTGCCATATAACATTTCCCTATAAATCTGTTTTTATGAAGTAAGAACAGTTGTTTGCGACATTATTATTAAAACATAATGTCATAGAAGTTGCATAATAATGTCCATCAAATTCAACGATTTCTTTTGCGTAGTCGTTGGTTTCTGGAATTGGAATACTTTTGGAGAAGGCGATTTGTGCAGAAATAAAAGTGTGGTTGGCAAATAGGAATAAAATTAATAAACAGTATCTGAGATTCATTACAATATTATTTGATGAGAAAAAGGTTGATGGAAAGGTAAACCGAAAATAGCTGAAATGCAATGTTTCGTTAAATTAAAATTTCAATTGATTCTCCTCTTTTCTCCAAAACGAAGAAAACCCTTCTGAACTCAATCAGAAGGGTTTTAGAGGTTAAATAAGCAGCTATTGTGTTGTGTTGTGTTAAGTAGTGAAAAATTTTGAGTTACAATTAAATTTTTCTTTCTAAAAATCTTTGTTTGGTAGAGACACTACTGCAGTGCCTCATTAATTTCTGACAACAAAATTAAATAATCTCTTAGCTTTTGAAAAACCTTTAAATTTCCATTTAAGAGGTTTAGCTAATTGGTCATTGTGAAAAGTGATATAGCTTCTTATTTTGTCCTCAAGTTCTTTGACAGATAAAAAATTACCATTTTTGATAACGTGTCGCTGTACTTTAGCGAACCAATTTTCAATGGGATTTTAGGGCAAACGCACCAAAATTACTCACCGAGTACTTTCTTTAAATATTTGGTATTCATGGATGCGCGATACCGTCTTTTTTGAAGACTTAATTTATCATCCATATTTGTTATTCGATGCAGTGAC
>JBLHWU010000233.1:0-9378 GCA_047629355.1 Saprospiraceae bacterium
AAAATGTTGGAAGGTACGATTGTGAATGTGCCCCCACAGGGCGGTCGCAAGCATCCAGAGCAAAAATTGGTAAAAATGGATACGCAAAACATCCTTTTTATCTGCGGCGGCGCCTTTGATGGCATCGAAAAAATCATTGCCCGACGTATCAATACGAATGTGATTGGCTACAATACTGCATCTGATAAAATTGACAGCGAGCAAATTTTATCATATATTAACCACACGGATTTGAAACGATTTGGCTTGATTCCAGAGTTGATTGGTCGCTTGCCAGTGTTGACGTATTTGGAGCCTTTGGATAAGGAAACGTTGAGCCGTATTTTGACAGAACCACGTAATTCTTTGGTGAAGCAGTACAAAAAACTGTTTATGCTCGAAGGTATTCGCTTGTCTTTTTCAGAAGATTCCATCGAATATATTGCAGAAAAAGCGATGGAATATAACTTGGGCGCGCGGGGTTTGCGCTCGATTTGTGAGGCGATTATGACGGATGCAATGTTTGAATTGCCTTCTCAGAAGGAGATTGAAGAATTTAAAGTGACTAGGGAGTATGCTGCGGATAAGCTGAATGATAGTAAGTTGGGGATGATGAAAAGGGCGGCATAGTATCTGACTACATACTTTGAGGAAAAGGAACTTTCGTGATGGAAGTTCCTTTTTTTTGTTTAGCCAATTTAAGGGATTTGGAAAATAATAACCTAGCACTCTGACTCGTTCTTTTTCCTTTGCCAAAATGCGTAGTTTATTAATTTCTATTCCCTAAACACTTTTTTAAATCCATACTTTTCACTGTAGTGCAAAAAAATAAAAATGCAAACCACCGATTATTTTTATTCCAATTTACCGCTTCAAAATTTGAGTTTAAGTGAATTACTCACTGACCCATCCCATTTTTTTCCAGTACCAAATGATTGGTTCGTGGTGATAACCGATGTAAAGAACTCAACGAATGCAGTTCTAAATGGACAGCATGAAACAATTAATCTAATTGCAACAGGTAGTGTCATTGCAGTGCTCAATATAGCTCACAAAAAGAAAATTCAAATTCCATTCTTCTTTGGCGGCGATGGAGCGACCTTCATGATACCTCCAAATTTGCGAGAAAGAGTAATGGCTAATTTAAAAGAATATCAGCAGAACACTCTGAAGAATTTTGGACTTGAATTAAGAGCGGGTTGTGTTTGCGTAAAAGAAATATATAAAAATAATATTCAATTATCTATTGCGAAACTCCAGCAGAACCATATTTTCAGTATTCCTATAGTTGTCGGTGAAGGATTGATTTATGCAGATATTGTCATAAAGGAAGAAGAATACAATTATCAAGATGAGGTGAGTGATAAACCTAATCTTGATTTGACTGGTATGGAATGCCGATGGAATAAGATAAAAACACCGAAAAAGGTAAATGAAGTAGTTTGTTTAATTGCCGTTGTCATCAATGGAAATCAAAATTTAAAGACCTATAAAAAAGTAATAGATTGTTTAGATGAAATTTATGGAACTATCTCAAATAGAAGCCCTATTTCCATTAATGGGTTGAAATTGAATCCCTCTATTCAAAAATTAAAATTAGAAACTCAAGTGAAACTTGGAGAAGTTAAATGGCTACCACTTATTAAATTAAGTATCATAACTTTTCTCGCAAGATTATTTTATTTTAAATTTGATAAAGATGGAAAGAATTATCTCCAAAAACTTGTACAATTATCCGATACTTTAGTAATAGATGGTCGAATTAATACGGTTATTTCTGGGACATCGAATCAACGAAAAGCGCTAATAATAGCGCTCGAAAAGTTAGAAGAAGAAGGAGAAATTTTATTTGGAATTCATACGTCAAATGAAAGTATAATGTCCTGCTATGTTAGAGACCGAAAGGAGGACCACATTCACTTTGTCGATGGTTCAGATGGAGGATATACAATGGCTGCAAGACAGTTAAAACAAAAATTGAAATTATAAAATCGAATATTATTATAGGATAGCTCTCGCAGTCAACCTGACGTCAGACGTCTTTACTTGAACTTTAAGAAGCGATAAAATCTTGCAATTTTCGAGCTTCAAAAGACACAGTGCGCGCTGCCTGCGCCAGCGCAGGTAGGGTTTTGAGAGACAAAAACGGTTTTTGCAAGACCATTTTCATCCCTCAAAATCCCTCTGCTGAAGACAAAAACAAGAGCAAACTTGTGTCTCACTGGGTTTGTCAAAAAGCCCTAATTAATAACCTAAACATTCCAACACTGCGTTTTCGAATGGGACTAATTATTTAGTACAAAAAAGTGTACCTTTGAATCAATCTTCACAATACATAAAACTCTTTTCATAATGAGAATCATCCTAATTTCATTGCTCCTTTTCACTACCTTTCAAATTTTCGGACAACAACAATTTGTCTCACAGGATTACATTCCAGGTAATATTCCCAGCTACAAGCCAGCTTATCAAGAAGATTACCCAAAATGGGCAAAAAAACTTTATCAGGAAAATATCAACTATCACGAAGTAGAAGAAGCTTATGATAAATGGGAAGCGACGGGGTCACCTGATTTTAGACCCATTCGGAAGTATTTTAAAATATGGCAGAAAAGCATCCTTCCTTTTGTATCCGAAGACGGCACCATTCAATTGGCGGGTATCGATGATTATTATAACAATGTATTTCAAGCCAATCAATCCGCTCCATCCGGAGATAAATTGGATGCCACAGAATGGGAATTTCTTGGACCAAAAGAAACATTTTGGCTCAATGAATCAGGAGCCTCCCAAGCACCTGAAGCTTGTCCGTGGCAGGTAAATATTTATACATTCGATGTAGCCAAAACTAATTTATCAACCTTGTATTGTGGAACAGAAACAGGCTTTGTCAACAAATCTATCGACAATGGAGCATCTTGGGATTTATTAGCCCGTGAATATAGTTTTGGAGGAGCGGTTACCGCTTTAGCCATTCATCCACTTGACGAAGATATTGTTTATGTTGCAGGAGGTATGCAAATACATAAAACAACCGATGGAGGAGCGGTTTGGTCGCCTTTGCTTTCTCCAAATGGGTTGTTTTCGGCAGACCAAATAACCATAGACGCTGATAATCCGAATAAAATATTTGTAGCGGGAGCGTCAGGAATCTATCTATCTAATGACGATGGCACAACTTGGTCAAATGTATGGAATCCCCAGACTTATGATATTCATACCAATCCTGACAATTCCGATATGGTTTATGGAATCTCGAATGTCAATGGAAATTTTAGCCTTGCGATTTCCACGGACGGAGGAATGACCTTCAATGATGATGCAAATTTCCCTTCTATTCAAAATGCTGCAGGTGGTTTATTGGCGGTAAGTCCAGCTGCTCCTGACGATTTGTTTGCCATATTATTAGGTAGTAATAATACGCCACTTTTGTACAAAGGCAATATGGTCTTGAATACTTGGGAGCTTATTGCAACGGGACAAACCAATGCTTTTCCTTTAAATAATGGTCAAGGTTTTTTTGACCTCGCCCTCGAAGTTTCTCCTACTGACCCAGACCTCATTTTTGCAGGTACCTCTACTTTATATAAATCGACAGATGGTGGCGAAAATTTCACCATAATTGGAGGATATGGCGGAGATTTCCCTATACATCCAGATATTCAAGATATGAAGATATTGAATGATGGAACAACATGGGTGGCAACAGATGGCGGTTTTACACACTCAACTGATAATTTCATTTCCACTGCGAATGCAACTGCAAAAAACAAAAATTTGGTCGGTTCAGATATGTGGGGTTTTGACCAAGGCTGGAATGAGGATATCATTGTTGGAGGGCGATACCATAATGGGAACACTACAATAGCCGATTTCTACCAACCCAAAGCTATCCGTATGGGCGGTGCCGAATCGCCTACAGGATGGGTGATGAAAGGAAAAAGTAGACAAGTGGCTTTTAACGATTTGGGACCAGGATGGATACTTCCAGAAACGGCGGAATCCGCTCCTCAGGGCAGATTTATTTTTAGTAAATATCCAAATATGGATGAATATGGTGGCAGGAGAGGAAATATGTTGTTTCATCCCAATTATTATGAAGTTATTTTCCTAGGAGAAGAAAATAGCTTTTGGAAAAGTTCAGATATGGGAATTTCTTTTGAATTGCTACACGATTTTGGTAATCGAATTCGCTTTTGCCAAATATCTTATGATGACCCGAATATTATCTATGCAGATATTGTCAATCAAGGATTGTTTAGAAGTGAAGATGGCGGATATACTTGGACTGCCAAACCAAGCCTTACCAATGGAACAAATGGGGCGAGTTATTGGGAAGGTAAATTACATTTTGTGATTTCGCCAAAGGACGCCAATACGATATATGCTTGTCTACAAAATGGCACCTGGTCTGCTGATATAGGAAAAGTATTTAAGTCAACGGATGGGGGAGATTCTTGGGAGAATTGGACGGGTACTTTGGATGAATTTACAAAAACGTTGGTCATTCAGCCAGATGCAGAAGGCAATGATTTATTGTATTTATTTACGGATAATTCAAGTGGAAAATCCGGTCAATGTTATATCAGAAGGAATGGAGAGGAGGACTGGTCAACTTTTGGTGATTTCTATCCTGCTCGCATGTCTCCAAATCATGCTTTACCATTTTTCCGAGATAGCAAAATTAGGGTTGCTGGAAATGGAGGTATTTGGGAAAACACCTTGGATGAAGCCAATTTTCAACCCATTGTTCAGCCTTGGGTAGAGCATCCATTCTTCAATTGTCTATCGGATACCATTCGCTTCGATGATCATTCTATCTTGAATCATCAGGATTGCTTTTGGACTTGGGAGATACAACCCACCCCATTGTATATTGATGATGTCAATAAAAGGAATCCCAAAGTTGTATTGGGTAATGCAGGTAGCTATGATGTGACTTTAACTATCCAAAAAGATGGGCTTACCTACTCAAAAACCATCATAGATATGGTAAATACCACAGCATGTCCATCTCTTGATAATTGTGACAATCCGGACTTTGCTCCAAAAGATTTGTGGACATTAGAATATGTGAATAGTGAAGAAACTAATTTCCCAGGCTTGGCAACTATGGCTTTTGATAATGACCCCGAAACCATCTGGCATACCCAATGGAGCAACGGTTCTGCCTCATACCCTCATGAAATCCAAATAGATTTGGGGGAGGTTTTTGATATTTATGAATTTACTTATTACCCTCGACAAAATGGGCAAAATGGCTGGATAAAAGATTTTGAGCTATACTTTAGTGAAGATTTACAGGAGTGGGGCAATGCAGCTATGATTGGTCAGTTTGAAAATTCTGCTGCTCCCCATAAAGTCCTATTTCAAACACCAGCAGTGGGTAGATATTTTAAGCTTATTGCACTTTCAGAAGTCAATGGAAACACATGGGCATCTGCTTCCGAATTTGAAATCAAGGGTTGTTATCATATCGATGTTTCTACCCAAGAATTGCTTGATTATAAGGCTTTAAAAGCCTTTCCTATACCGACTCAGGGTACTTTTGAAATTTCCTTACCCTCTAATCAGTTATTTAGCTATTCCATTTATAGCTTATCTGGAAGCTTGGTCAAAAGTGGGCAAAGTCAGTCAAGTTTAGAATCTTTAAAATTGGACTTATCTGAATTCGGAAATGGTCTGTATGTCATTCGATTGGTTGATGAAATGGAGCGTAAATATTTTGTTAAAATAGTAAAAGACTAGTAAAGCAATTCACAATAATAAATAAACAATAGTCCTTACAATCTTCTTGACTTTACTACTTTTTTCAATAACTAAGAATACTATAATTAGTAAATGACGTGATTAAACAAGTAATTATTGGTAAGGGCTGAAATAAGGCTTGTAAAAGTTTAACTTTTACAAGAATTAATCTTTCAATATTCTTATCATTAGTAGTACTAATTTAAAATACAATCAATTGTTAATCAGTAATTTATGCTTTAAATATAGTAGTGAATACATGGTGTTCTAATTTTTATAAAAGTAGTAAAGTCAAGCTAAGTAGTTATTCAAGTTAATCCTGCCGGATTAATTTGAATAACTACTTAGCTAAAATTTTGAGTCCTGTTTAAAGTAATAAAAAAGCCCGTAAAGTCGAATTACACCTGTTTAGTGTTTCATAGTGCTTCGACCCGACGAGTTATATTTTATCAACGATTTCTTAGTAGTTGTCCGACTTTAGAAATTTTGGCATTAAAAAATTTAATTTGAAATAACTAAGGAAAAACCATGTTTGAGTCCCACGTTAGAAGGACGAGTTTGGGTTTGACTACTATTTCAAATTGAATTTCAGTCAAAATATCGCAAGTCTTGAATTTTTGGTTCTTTTTTTTAAGAAAAAAGAACATCAATCAAGAAAACAAATGCCCCATTTTAAAGCGCAAAAGTAGAATTAGGAAAGTAAGGTAAACTGTTAGCTATATTCTTATAGAAATGATGAAACAATAAGACAAGAATAACTATGTAATAAAATCAACAAGTAATAGACGTGCAGTATCTGGTCCTTTATTTTCAAACAAATGCACTTGCTCTGGGTCAAAATAAAGACTATCTCCTTTTTCTAACTCGTAGGCTTGACCACTAATTTCGTAGTTAATTTTCCCCTCTAAAATATACTGAAAAGTGAATCCTTTAACAGAATGGTTGCCACCTATACCTCCAGATTTAATCTCCAAAATGCTAGTTTTAACCAAACTTTTTGGGACATTTTTATCAATAATTGGATAGCCAAACAAAGACTCCGTAGAAGTATCTGCAGTCGTTTTAAGCCCACTAGCTTTTTTTACAACTACTCGCCCCAATGAACTTCTGTCGATGTCACAAAAAAAGGCATTCAAGCTAACTTCCATCCCCTTGATAATGGCGATTAAAACAGGCAGAGAAGGAACTGTTCGACTGTTTTCAATTCTGGAAACAAATCCTTTGCTAACTCCTGCACGCGATGCTACGGTCTGGACAGTTAATCTCTTTTCTTTCCGTATTTTTCGCAATTTCTGTCCTATCTCAGTTAATATATACTGATCCATATTTAATTGCTTTTTGCTTTCATGTTTAATTGATTTTCGCTTAATCATGCAAGCAAAGTTATATTTCTATTCTCGCAAAGGTAAAATCAATTCTGAAAACATCACTCTTAATATCACAACGAATACCACAACGAATTAATTTTATTGTTGTCTTTTTCTTATTTATTAGTCAGTCAAGGTAATGCTATCGGATTCGCGTGTGAGCATTTTGATTCTTTGACGAATCCAGTAAAACACAAGTTTATTCTTATTTTATAAAGGGAATTTTAGGAACAAAAACGATTTTGTTCCTAAAATTCTCTACCCACGCTGTCGCAGGCAGTGTGTAGTTGTTTTTATTGGAAGGAAAGAATTTACAATTTTCTCCCTCTTTAAAATTCAAAGCATATTTTATTCCACGGAGTTTGTCAAAGAACCAGATTTTTTTGTCTGCTGTTGTCAAAAAATCGTTGCATTGTCTTCGTTACAGAACCGTTTTTTGTGTTTTTAAGAAGGGAAGAGGACAAGTAAGGAACCTTAAATAATCAGACCTATTTATTAGTAGTTTTTAATGAAAAAATCAAATTCTTTTCTCTCTCCGTTCTTTCTATTATCTTTGTGCTTCGCAAAAGTATTTGCGGACTATGACTTTAGGAAGTAGGAAAGTAATAACCAGCCCAACTGATTTGTCCCTTTTCTTCTCCTTTCAAAACCCAACTCAAAAAAGATGAGAAAAGCTTTAGAAACTGACCAGAAAACTTTAGAAATAAACTTGGATGCACAAGTTTACGGTGCATTCGCAGAAATTGGTGCGGGACAAGAAGTCGCACGATATTTTTTCCAAGTCGGCGCAGCAGCAGGTACGATTGCCAAAACGATGTCGGCGTATGATAAATTAGTCTCGGACGATGTCTATGGAACAGAACCAGCTGGACGATACGTTTGCGAAAGTCGCCTGTACAAAATGCTCGACCACGAGTACGACTTGATGATGCGTCGCTTGCGAAATGACCGACCTGACACCAATCTTTTTGCCTTTGCAGATACCGTCTCCGCCGTTAATTATTCGCGGACAATCAAGGGGGATGGCTGGTTGGGATTGCGGTTCCAATTGGCGCCCGATGAAGAACCCAACGACTTCGTTTTGCACGTAAAAATGAAGGATAAGAGCAATCAATTGCAGCAGCAAGCTGTCGGCATTTTGGGCGTAAATTTGATCTATGGGTGCTACCGATATTTTGAGGATCCGAAAGTCTTAATTGAGAGTTTAATGGATGGTTTAGATGGTCGAATTTCGATAGATATGATTCGATTGACTGGTCCGCGTTTTACTAATTTAGACAACCGTTTGATTAGCCTTTGGATTGTTAAAATGGGCTTGACAGATGTTGCGATTTTTGATGCGAATAAGCAAAATGTGCAGGCAGGAGAGTTCCTCTATCGAAAAAGTGTTTTAATCGTTCGCGGTAGTTTTCGACCAGCGACTTTGGTGAATCAAGATATGATCCGAGCAGCTAATGAGCAATTTCGTGCAGAAGAAGATGTGGACAATAAAAAGACGTTTTTGATGACAGAAATCACGTTGGATAACCTTCGTTCAACAGGTGAATTAGACGAAAAAGATTTCCTCGACCGCGCAGATTTACTGGCAGCCATGAATCAAACGGTCATTATTTCCAATTGTGAAAAATATACCCGTTTAATTAAATATTTGGCAGATTATAAGATTCAAAAACTAGGTATGGTCATTGGCGTTCGCCAGTTGCTGGATTTGATTACCGAGAAGTATTATAACAATATGGACGGTCAATTATTAGCAGCATTTGGTGAAGTTTTTAATAGAAACGTGCGATTGTACGTTTATCCGTCCTTGCAAGAAGGCAGTGAGGAATTGATGACGGCGAATAATTTACCTGTTCCAGAAGGCGTAAAATTCTTGTATCAACACATTCTGAATAATAAACAAATCAAGGACCTTACTAACTATAATGAGGACCATTTACACATTTTTTCAAATGATGTATTGGACATGTTGCAAAAAGATGAAGCGGGCTGGGAAGGTATGGTTTCTAAACAAGTGGCGCAATTGATTAAACAGGAATGCTTGTTTGGATTTCCGAGTGAACAGATGAAATTTGAGTATTAGAAGACGGCGCAGGGTTTTCGGCGCACGGCTCAAGAAAAGCTAGTGAAAATCTCATAATCTACGAATATCAAAAGTAGGCAATAACAACTAATAAGTTAAACATTTTATTAATTGTAATTGCCTTATAAGTAGGTGACCTTAAATAATCGACACTTTTGACAGAGGATATTTTTTGTTTAAGAAATTTAAAAAATCCTTTAA
>JBLHWU010000234.1:0-9285 GCA_047629355.1 Saprospiraceae bacterium
AATTAATCCGCTATATAGAAGCGCGCTACGTCGATGAAG
Source organism: Saprospiraceae bacterium (assembly GCA_047629355.1). Lineage (GTDB taxonomy): Bacteria > Bacteroidota > Bacteroidia > Chitinophagales > Saprospiraceae > CAYUNA01. The sequence goes on from JBLHWU010000234.1 coordinate 40, forward strand.
TCGATAGGGAAACGCTGGTACAAGAGGCAATCGATGAAATTTTATCAAAGCTTGACCCGCATTCCAATTACATCTCTGCAGACGATTTGAAAGGCGTAAATGAATCCTTAGAAGGTGAATTCGATGGTATTGGCATCGAGTTTTTGGTTGTGGACGATACGTTAATCGTGGTTACTCCATTGGCAGGTGGACCTTCGGAAACTGCGGGTATTTTGGCAGGTGATAAAATGATTGAAGTAAGCGATTCTATTATTTCTGGGGTAAAAATGAAATCCTCGAATGTCATGGATTTATTGCGAGGCAAAAAAGGAACGGAAGTCACCGTTAAAATTTTGAGAGGAAAAGAAACACACGAAATTACGATTACCCGCGATAAAATTCCCAACCATAGCGTAGATGTATCGTATATGTTGGATGAAAAAACAGGCTATATCAAAGTTAACCGCTTTTCGGCGACGACTTATGAAGAATTTATGAAATCCCTAGAAGATTTGAAGGAAAAAAGTCAAATGGAAGATTTAGTCATTGATTTACGAGGCAATCCAGGTGGTTATTTGAATGAAGCAACGAGCATTTTGAGTCAATTGTTTCGAGAACAAAAACGACTGATGGTTTATACAGAAGGACGCACAGTAAAGCGGAATGATTATGAAACAACAGGGCGGAATTTTCATCAAGTCGATGATATTGCGGTGTTGATTGATGAAGGTTCGGCATCGGCGAGTGAAATTGTCGCAGGAGCGATGCAAGATTGGGATAGAGCGGTCGTGATTGGTCGGCGGTCCTTTGGAAAAGGTTTGGTGCAGGAGCAATATCAACTTCGCGACGGTTCAGCATTGCGGTTGACAGTAGCCCGCTATTACACGCCTTCGGGGCGGTTGATTCAAAAAAACTATGAAGATAAAGAAGCCTATAACCGTGATGTAATTGAGCGGTTTAACAACGGTGAATTGTACAACAGCGATAGCATTCAGATTGCAGACAGTACGATTTTTGAAACGGCGGGTGGACGAACTGTTTTTGGTGGTGGAGGTATTACGCCTGATATTTTTGTGCCATTTGATTCAACAATTTTGAATGATTATTATTTGCAACTGAGAGGGCAAATTCCTGGATTTGTTTATCGTTTTATGGATAACAACCAGTCCAATTTTCAGGGAATGCTGCTGGATAAATTTCAAAAAGAATATACGATTGACGATAAAGCTTATTTGCAATTGGTCAACTATGCTGCTGAACACAATGTGCCTAAAAACATGCAGGAAATAGAAGCAGTCAAAGCCGACGTCAAGCACTTTTTGAAAGCACGAATGGCAAAACATTTGTACGGAGACATTGGACTTTACACTATTTTGAATGAAGATGATGAAGCCATTCAAACCGCAGTAAAAACCTTGTTGGAAGATAAACCGCTCACGGGAAATAACTAATTTTCGGTATTTTAACCATAAAAAACGGTAACTTCTTGAAGAAGCTACCGTTTTTTTATGCCCACAGCTCTCCCGTGCGCCGTATACTGTTAACCGTGCGCCACCTCTCTTACATATAATAAAAAACCGCTATGGCATCCTTTTTGAAATTTTAATAGATTATTAGGTAAGAATAGAGAACACCAGGTTTTCAGCCAGAACCGTTTTCTTTCTTTCAACAACAAGAACAAACGCCTCCTAAGTCAACTCAAATGACTTATTCCCCAAATGTACCCCCCAACGCGAAATAGCGTTGGCCCTCACAACCATGTTCGTTTTTTTTTACACAATTGGTCACTACTTGAGCAGACATAGCTATTCACATAGCTTATCCTCAACTGATTTTACACCTGATTGTCTTTGTACTCTATCATTAAAAACATTTTTTTTGACAGCCACCTCTGTCGAAAAATGCAAAAAATTAAAAATTGTGTTTACTGAAAATTCGCCATTAATTTACAAAGATTTACGCTTTTGGTTGGTCGTCGCGTCGTTCCTCATTTTGGCAGGGACCACACTATACCAATACCCAATTGGGTAGAGCAATTTACCATGAACAACGTGCAATGAGCATTTTTTTTTTTAAAAATTGTTTTTTGCACGTTGAAAACTATTCAATATCTTCTCACTTTCCTAGAAGGATTCTAAAATCATATTTCAAAATTACCCTATTTTAAGCCTCTTTTTAAAATAAAATTCCGTAAAATTCGATTTTTCTTATAAAAAAGTCACTAATCGCATATTTTAAATCAAAGAAATTAGTCATTATTTTATTCCTTTCCGTAATTTCGCATTCGATTTCAAAAAGTATCAAACAGAAGTCAGCTATCAGACCATATACATTTTCAAGAGTCAGAAATTGCCTGTTTTAAACCTACGAACTTCCTGACCCCTGACAGCAAAGCAGTCTGACCTCTGACTTCTAAATAATTCAAGTTTCAATTTATAAAAACAGTCCAACCATGAAATCCAACCACCACAAAAGAAACGAAGCGGATAATGCTTTGAAGCAATGGCACAAAGAAGAAAAAATGGCCTTGCAACTTCTCAAAATCGTCGGTGAATTGCGCTTCGACCGTTCTATCGAATTGGTCTTTTTCCGACGCGGCATTTACGATTCTCGACCAAGTGAATTGCTCAATAGTCACCTTCTGGGTAACAAATATGGCGGTACCGGATTGTCGATTAAAGACAGTTTGGCATTTGCTAAAGTTATCGACAAAATGGAGGAATTGCCAGCTTGTAAAATCGACCTTGGAAAACTCGGACTCGAATGGCAAGCAGACCACGCCAACTACCAAGACCACGATGATTTTGTTGCTCAAAAGTTGACGGATTTTAACGAAGCAACACCTAAAAATGGTGCTGCTAAAGACATTGTTCTTTATGGATTTGGTCGAATCGGTCGTTTAGCGGCTCGATTGATTATCAGTCAAACGGGTAAAGGCGAACAATTGCGATTGAAAGCTATCGTGATTCGTCCAAAGATGAAAAACCAGTTTGAGGAAGCAAAAAAACGAGCAGCCTTGTTGCAAACGGACTCTATACATGGTGATTTTCATGGACGTATTGAAGTTGCACCTGATGGTTCAGCATTGATTGTTAATGGCAATACCATTCAGCTAATTTACGCCAAACAACCAACCGATATTGACTATACTGAATATGGTATCGAAGACGCTTTGGTAATCGATAATACTGGAGTTTGGAGAGACAAAGAAGCCCTGAGTATCCATCTTCGCCCAGGTGTGGCACAAGTCATGTTGACTGCCCCTGCGAAAGGAGAGGTTCCAAATATTGTTTATGGTGTGAATGAAAAAACGATTGATTTTGAGAATACACCTATCATCAGTGCGGCCTCTTGTACCACGAATGCAATTGCACCAGTTTTGAAAGTATTGAGCGATAGTTTGGGTGTTGAAAGTGGTCACGTTGAAACGATTCATGCTTATACAAACGACCAAAACTTGTTGGATAATTTTCACTCTAAGCCTCGTCGAGGACGCGGTGCGCCAGTGAATATGGTTTTGACAACAACGGGCGCAGCAGAGGCAGTGACCAAGGTTTTACCCGAATTTAAAGGAAAATTGACGGGTAATGCTGTTCGGGTTCCGATACCAAATGTTTCTTTAGCGATTTTAAATTTGTCTTTAAAAAAAGAAACAACGGTTGAAGATTTAAATGCCATTTTGAAAGAAGCAGCGATTGGTGGCGATTTGTTTGAGCAAATTCACTATTCTGATTCAACGGAATACGTGTCGAGCAATGCAGTGGGCATGATTACCACTTCCGTTGTAGATTCACCTTCGACGATTGTATCCGGTGATGGTAAGCGAGCAACAGTTTATTTGTGGTATGACAATGAATTTGGGTATACTTGTCAGGTGATTCGGTTGGCGAAGTTTGCCGCGAAAGTACGACGGTATAATTATTATTAGGATTTGTCATTCCGACCACTTTCTTGTCATTCCGACCCCAGTGGAGGAATCTGAAGAACAAACGCCACTTTGATTAAACTCAAAGTGGCGTTTTCATTTTCTAAAAAATACTGCGAGATGTAACTTGTAGGACCCTACCCTTGTGGTTGCCCAATGTAACCCAATGTCGCCTTTTGATTACGCATTGGACGACCACAAGGGTACGCCCTTACGTGAAAATCATTTAAAGGCTATTTAAACGGATCTAAATATTTCTCCTGCGTCAACGATTCCACATCCGTCAAGGTCTTCAAAAATGCGACCAATGCCGCTTTTTCATTGGCATCAAAATTCATCGGCTTCGGTTCACCGTTAAGATTTTTCAACTCTTCCGCCAAGTTTGGATGCGCTTGAATATTCGATGAGTAATGCTCAACAACATCCTCCAAAGTCTCTAATCGACCATCGTGCATATATGGTTGAGTCAATTCTACATTCCGCAACATTGGCACTTTAAAAACGCCCATATGGGTTGCATTATTTGTGATAGCACCGACACCTTTATCTGTAGAAACTTCATCCAAACCATTGTTAGCAACCGTCCGAACCGTAGTCGAAACTTTACTACCATGACAGCTTGCGCAATTGTCATTAAACAAGGTTTTACCTAAATTTTCTTGAGTCGTAAAATTCGTAAATGCAGGTATTGCCGTATGGCTACCACCCAATCCTCTATCAAATTTTGAATCGAAAGTCGCGATAGAGTTCACGAAAGTTTCGATAGCTTGTAAAGTTTGGTCTTTTTTACTTTGTTGAAAACCATTTGTGCCAAATGCTTTTGCAAACAAAACATCGTAATAATCTAAGTTCTCTATTTTTGACGCCAATTCCTCAAAATTCATCCCCATTTCAATTGGGTTTTGAATCGTCTCTTCAGATTGTTCCGCAACTGAAAAAGCACGGTCATCCCAGAAAAAACCAGCATTTTGACCAATTGTGCCAGTAGAACCTCCGCTATAAGACGATTGGAAATTAACCACTGCTCCCAATGCCATTGAGTTTCGAGGCGTCTTTTCACCATCAAAGCCTTCACTCGCTGCTCGTCCGTCGGCAAATGCTTTTGCTGCTTTGTGGCAGGAACCACAAGAAGTTGTATTATTGGCTGACAATTTGGTATCGTAAAAAAGGACACGACCGAGCGTTGCCAAGTCGTTGTTGACTTGAGTAGCAAAGGAGTTGCCACCCAAGTTACCTGGTATCGTTAAGGAATAATCTAAAGATTCTTGCGGCAAATCCAAAATCTCCGTAATTTTCTGGTATTCCACGTCGGTATAGTGCTTAACCTGAGAATCCACTTTGTCTTTCAAACAAGAGGAAAATCCAACAACGAAGCATATTGCAATGACTGGTAAAATATTTTTTTTCATAACTAAGATGGCGTTTAACTTTTGAGTAAATAAATTTAGAGACTTAATTTTTAAATGATGAAATTAGAGACACTGTTGCCCCTTGTTTTGAATAGGCTAAATTCTAACAGTTAACCCATTTGAAAAGATACTGACAATCAGTTATTTTTTTGTCCCCTGAATTAATCTCGTGGAATAACGTACTCCTTGAACTTTAAGAAGCTCGAAAATCGTACGATTTTCGAGCTTCTTAAAACACAACGCGCGCTGCCTGTTGCAGCGCGGGTAGGGTTTTAAAGACAAAAACGATTTTTGTAAAACCATTTTGCCCCTCAAATACCCGTTGCTAAAACAAGAAGAAACTTATATTTCACTAAATTTGTCAAAGACCCTATTTTTAAAAAAAAATAAACCCCCACCGTTCTATATTGTAAAATACCGTAAATCCAGCAGTTTCCCCTAAAACGAAAACACGCTTTAAGGCTTAAAATCAAACTTCAACTGCCACTACTCGCTTTTCCTTCCGACTCACCTCCGCAGAAAAACCCATAACATGACTCTCAATCGACGCCTGAATCGTAGAGGTCAATAACGATGAATCCTGCTTCGATATCGCTTGAATCCAATCCGAGACCAACCGCCAATCACCACCGCCGTGACCATCCGATTGTTGTGACCACTCCGTTTTTTCACCCGTCAAAAAATCAGTATGCACAAACTGCTGCATATCCCCCACTACATCGCCCAAACTCCCCATTATTCGAGTCCGCCGCCCGTGATACGACGTGAATGCTTCCATACTAAAACTCGCCGTTACCTCGTCTTCAAACAACATATTGCAGGTGTAATGGTCGGGCTGGTCATTCTCCATTTTATAAACACATCGACCGTAATTTGTCGTTCTTAAATATTCTAAGATAGCGTCACCATGCTTCGATTTATCCTCTGGCAAATCAAAAACGTAGGTGCGCTGACGGTCCCGATGATAGATTTTCAACGCCGAATACGGGCAATTTGCTTCCTGCGTACAGCCGTCCATACAACGCGCCGTGCTACCTTCAGGTGCATTTTTTTCGTTAAACCAAGAAAGAGAACCAAATGCTTGAATATCCGTGCAACTCTTGCCCAACATCCATTTTATAATATCCAAATCATGACAAGATTTTGCTAAAATAATCGGCGCAGTTTCTACCGAATTGTGCCAATTTCCCCGTACGTAAGAATGCGACATATGAATGTGTTCAATCGGCTCAAAATGTTGCATACTCACCACTTTCCCCAAAACGCCTGATTGAATAATTTCCCGCAATTTCACAAAATAGGGCGCATACCGCAGCACATGACAAACCGCCACAATTCTTCCTGTTTTTTGAGCTAATTCCAATATATCGCGGCACTCCTGTTCCGAAGGTGAAATTGGTTTTTCTAATAGAATATCATACCCCATTTTTAGAGCTTCCATACATGGTCCATAATGCAAATCATCAGGTGTCGTTATCAAAATCGCGTCCGCAAACTTGGGAACTTTAAATACATCTTCCCACGTTAAAAACGCGTTTTTAGCATCAATTCCATGCTTTTCCATATACCGATTCCGGCGTATGTCAACAGGCTCTGCGACACCAATAATATCTAATTCATCCGGATATTTAGCCGCGTAGCCACCATAGACATTCCCGCGATTCCCTGCACCGAGTGTGATAGCCGTGACCGCTTTTACAGGTTTTGGATGTCTGTTTTTTTCTGGTAAAATCATTGGAACACCTTCAGTCGTTTCGCCCCAATATGTCGCGGGAACGGTCATTGCGCCGAGCGCTAATGTTAAGTTTTTAAGCGCATTCCGACGAGAGTAATTAGTCATGTATTTGATTTTAAAAATTTAGACGTTTCGTTATTTTCGCAGGAAATATAAAGAATATTCCACACATTTCCTATCTTTAGAGATTCAAAATAAAACATTCAACTATGAAAAGATTTAAAGCGCTTGACGTATTTCGCGGAATGACCATTTGTCTAATGATTATTGTCAACACACCTGGCGATTGGGGCAAAACTTTCGCGCCACTACTCCACGCCAATTGGCACGGATTTACCTTCACCGACTTGGTATTTCCGTCCTTTCTTTTTGCCGTTGGAACATCGCTTGCTTTTGTTCAAAAAAAATGGACGGATACCCCTTTTTCAAAAGTGGCTTTTAAAATTTTAAAACGGACATTTATCATCTTTATATTGGGATACATCATGTACTGGTTTCCCTTTATGAAATGGACACCTGACAACGAAATCATTACTAAAACTATCGGCGAAACTCGTATTTGGGGTGTCCTTCAACGCATTGGACTATGCTATGGATTTGCCGCTTTCCTAGTCTATTTTTTGAGTAAAAAACAGCTACTGTATACATCAATTACCTTGTTGATTGGCTATTGGTTGGTACTTTGGGGCTTCGGCGATTACACCTTAGAAAATAATGTCGTTCGAAAATTAGACTTATTGCTTTTTGGTGAAAATCATTTGTATGGTGGCGACGGAATTCCTTTCGACCCCGAAGGTTTACTGAGTACTTTCCCTGCGATTGTGAACGTAATTGGTGGCTATTTAGCAGGTCGTTATCTTATTGACAACCAATCAGATAATTACCAAAAAATCGCTAAACTACTGCTCATAGGCAGTGTATTGATGGCAATTTCCTACTTCTGGCATTACCTTTTTCCAATTAATAAAAAACTGTGGACAAGCTCCTATGTTTTGCTCACAATCGGACTGGATTTAACAATGCTCTCTGCACTCATTTATGCGATTGACCTAAAAAAGCTAGCGATGAATTTCCGCTTTTTTGAAATATTTGGAAAGAATCCGCTCATCCTTTATTTAGTCTCTGAATATTTGCTCATCACGTTATACTTTATTCGCCCAGATTCTAAGGAATCACTATTTTCAATGATTTATATAAATGGCTTTACGTGGTTGCCAGAATATTGGTCATCGTTTGTTTTTGCGATTGTTTTCATGCTGATTTGTTGGGCAATTGGCTGGTGGATGGATAAACAGAAGTGGTATGTTCGGGTGTAAGAAGGTATTTGTTGGTGTACCGCAATTTTTCAAATTGCGGTACACCAACAAAGAATTTCGATAACTAAATTCCGAGCATTTTATGTTTTCCAAGTTGGAATATCTGATAGCCTTATCTGGTATCGGATAAGTTTAATGGGACTTATCAAATAGTCATAACCCTGAAAGGATTGAATATGAATAACCACAGATAAAATCCGTGGTATTGAACGTGCGATAACGTAACTCTGAAGGAGTTGAATATCAATTATATTCAATCCCTTCAGGATTTTTGCGCTTCATCAAATGCCCCCGAATTGCATTCGGGGCTAGTCCTATTCATCCACTTCGTGGATAAGTAATGAGGGAAAAACATTTAATCTTTTGGTTCTTTGACAAATGCCGTAAAATCTAAATTTGTTAGTAAGGAGTACTTTTTCAGTACCCTTTACTTTATTCGCTAAAAATAAGAGGTACTGAAAAAGTACCCGCTACTACAGACTTTGCAATTACGAGATTTGTCAAAGAACCTTCAATTTTAAATAAAAAAAGAGACTGTTCAATGAACTGTGTCAAAGCCAATATTCTCAAAAAAGGAGATATTTGCAAAAACATAGTTAAACGATGACATTAAAGAAACGACAAAAATTAGCAAATCGGTACTCAGAATTGAGTGAATTAGAAAAAGAAAGCCTTAGACCGATTAAGTAGTGGGGCAAATTTAGAAGGCAAAGCCGGAGTTGTTGCCCCGTTAATCAAACGGCTGATTGAGCTTTACTTGGAAGGAGAATTAGCCGGTCATTTATTAGAGGAGAAATCGCGAGGTTCTACCAATCGTCGGAACGGACCAGTTAGCAAGACCTTGAAAACGGGTTATGGAAATGTAGAAATAGAAAGCATCCG
>JBLHWU010000235.1:0-9277 GCA_047629355.1 Saprospiraceae bacterium
AAATACTTCGTTATTGAAGATTAAATTGACATTGACAATTGAATCGCAGCCATTTACATTTTGTAAAATCGCCGCGCCATTTGGATTGTTTTCATCGAAAATGATTCCGCCAATATTTTCAAAGCCGCCTGGGCATAAAGTATTCGTGTAATTGCCCGTTGCAGGATTTTCAAATGATAAATTGATGGTTATGGTAGAATCGCAGCCTAAATAATTTCCGTTATTAATGATGACTATCCCGTTTGGATTATTTTCATTAAAAATCTGTCCATTAATATTAACAAACTCGCCGGAACCACTACAATAAGCGTTAGTTATCGTCGATGTGGTATTGTTGATAAAGTTCAATTGAATCGTGACGATAGAATCGCAGCCGTTATTACCAGCGAAAATTATTGTGCCCGTTGGGTTGAATTCGTCGAATAGCGTTCCATTGATGATTTCAAATTCATCTTGGCAAAGCGTATTTGTGTAGCTTCCAGTTGCCGAAGGCGGGAAGGTGAGATTGACATTTATGCTTGAATCACAGCCTAAATAGCTTCCTCCAGTTATCGTTGTTGTGCCGCTTGGATTCGCTTCATTGAATACAATTCCATTAGTCGTAATAGATTGTCCTGAGCCACTGCAAAAGGTATTTTGGATATTGTTAGTTACTTCTGTATTAAATATCAAGGAGACCATGACGGTCGAATCGCAACCATTAAAACTTTGCAAGATGACCGTTCCGCTTGGGGTATTTTCATCGAAGATTGTTCCGCCGATGCTTTCAGAACCACCGGTACATAAGGTATTTGTGTAAGTCCCGTTTTGAGGAGATTCATAAGTCAAACTAATATTTATCGTTGAATCACAGCCTAAGTAACTACCATTAATAATGGTCGTTGAGCCTGTCGGATTATTTTCATTAAAAAGTTGTCCATTGACGGTTAATTCATCTCCCGAACCACTGCAAAAGGTTTGTTGCAGATTATTAGTGACTTCTGAATTAAAAGTTAGGGTAACATTCACCGTTGAATCACAGCCGTTTACGTTTTGTAAAACAACATTTCCAGAAGGGTTTGCTTCGTTGAAGAGAACGCCGCCGATAGTTTGAGAATCACCCGTGCATAAAACATTTGTGTACGTTCCATTTTGCGGAGATTCGTAATTTAAGTTGACCGTTATAGTGGAGTCGCAGCCCAGATAATTTCCTCCGATAATAGTTGTTGAACCGGTTGAATTGTTTTCATCAAAAACAAGACCATTTACGGTAACAAAATTACCAGAATTACTGCAGAAATTTTGGTTAATTGTATTTTCCGAGGTTTGATTAAAAGTTAAATTAACGTTGATGGTAGAATCACATTGTTGATAATTTCCATTTAAAATAACAACCGTTCCTACTGGAAAATTCCCACTAAAAATAGTTCCATTTACATCCAAAGTATATCCCGGACAATGCGCTTCGTTGATATTGTTAACAGAAGTTTGATTAACTGTTATCGTGGTATTGGCAGGAGTAGAACAGTTTCCATTTGGGGTGAAAGTGAGGACTATCTCGCCAGTCAATCCAGTTGGGTCAAAGTTGATTCCGTCAAGTTGCACACCCGTCCCCGTCCAAGTGCCATTGGGGGAATTCATATCTTGTAATGGTGTTAAATCATAAATTCCGTTATTTTCGCAAAGGTCAGTGGTACTCAAAACTGGTCTACTCGCTGATGTGACGGTCAGTTGAGTGGTCGTTGCCTCGACGCAGTTGTCTGTAGGCGTAAAAGTAAGCGTCACCGGACCATTTTGTCCAGTTGGGTCGAAATTTATTCCATCAGCTTGAACGCCCATTCCCGACCAATTTCCATCCATAAAATTAGGGTCTTCCAAAGCAGATAAATCAAAAAATCCGTCAGATTCACAGATAGTCGCTGTTCCTAAATTGGGCGTTTGAGCCGTCCCAATGGTTACCTGGGTAGTGGCAACAGTGGAACAGAGAGTACTTGGAATGAATATCAAACTAATCGTTCCGCTAAGTCCGGTTGGGTCAAAATTGTCGCTGCCCGGTTGAACGCCAGCGCCTATCCAAATGCCATCGGGAATAGTCGGGTCTTCAATGGTGCTTAGGTCAAATAAAGTCCCAGAATCACAAATGTTTGCCGTTCCCAAATTGGGTGACAGCAGCGGATTAACGGTTAAAGTAATGGTCACAAAATCAGAGATACATTGTCCGTCAGAAACGACTGCATAAACGGTATTGCCTGATGAAGCATAATTGTTTGGCATGACAATCACATCATTTTCATCTTGGGTATTGAGATAAATAACGGCGTTTCCATTACTGTTATTAATCGGATTGTCTAAAGTTGTTAAATCAAAAGTGGCGTTGTTCATCTCATCACCACAGGCTTCTAAACTTCCATCCATTGCTTGAGGAAGCGTAAGAATAGCTAAAAATATTTCTGTCAAAACAGACGTACAAGGAGGCGTACCCACTTGTACAAAAACACTGGTAGAATTGTTAATGATGTAATTGTCAGGGCTGGAAATAACGGTATTTCCCATGTCACTATACCAAGTTATTGGCTCGCTCGAACTGCTACTGATTTCTGCTTCTGCCGCTGCTAAATTAAAGCTGGTCATTCCAGAAAGGTCTGCACATTCTTCTAAAGTGGTCGAAGTCGCTGTTGGAATTGCCTGGAAAGCAAATGTCTGGGTTTCTGGAGCTGGGAATTGGTAATCACAGTTACCAATCAGCGTACCCGTTACTGTAACTGTTAAAGAAGCATTGGTATTTCCAAAAGGAATAGGAACGCCATTAAAGACCGATTGGGAAGCGGGAATGCCGTTTAATTCATAAAAGACGGTGATTGGTTCTGGTTCATTATAAAAAAAGGTCAAAGTGACCGGAGTTGCTCCACAACTTGAAGTAGGAGAGAGTTGAAAGGTGAAATTATCTGGCGGCGTTGGTGGCACCAAATTAACAGTGATTGGCACCAAATCAGAAATGCAATTACCAATCGTCGTCGAAGCATAAAAATTAGGGTCTGCAAGGTCTATTTGAACATTGGTGTGCGCTAAGGGTACAGGAATTAGCCCATTTGCATCATGAAACCAGTTAACAAGATTGCCCGAATTGCTATTAATAATAGGTTCTAAAAGGGTCAAATCTACAAATGCTTGTCCATTGGAGGGCAGACAAATGTCAATAGATGTTGGATTTGCTTCAGGACAAATGACGTTGAATCCCAAGGCTTCAGTCATTTCTTGAGGGCAAGATGGACTGGGCGGAGCTGGATTTAAAATGCCAATCGCGTAGTAAGGTCCACCATTGCACATCATTTCAGTTGTGGTAAAATCAAATGGGTCAACAATGCTCGAAATAGCGGCGTCATTTCCTGGATTTGGAATCGAACCTGGAATTCCACAACCAGAATTAAAATAAATAATAAATCCAAATAACGGGTCTTTCACCACAAAATCGCCACCTGTGGGCGGGTCAATGCTGCTATTGTCCGTATCATAAGTCAAACCATCTGAACAATTGCAGCCAATTAAAGAAACGGAAGTGGTTCTATTTCCACTGGCATCGCCATTCGAAAATGCTTCGGTGTCCCTATCGCAACTATTCATCATCACATACAACGGTAAACCAAAAGAACATAAAACACTAAAATCATAAGTAGCCGTCGCACCAGCACTTGGAAAAATAACGACCAAAGCATTCTGTGGAATATTAGTGCCTGGTCCCGCTAAAACAGCGGAAGGACAATTAACTAAACCCGAAGGAGGAGTAACCCAGCTACAACCTTGCCCCAAATTTATATCATCATCATTTGGGGAATTAACATTGTTGTTGGCATCAAAATCAACTTGGAAATTATTAACATCAAAGCCATTACCAGACCAAACGACCATGTATTCATTATCTGCTTCTGGATTGACACAAGCATCAATTAAATGTCCTAAAAAAAAAGGGCAAGAGGAACAGGGGGCAGGGGTAGGAGTTGAAATATCTGCACTTCCCAAATAGGTTCCTTCACCGTTGTAAGGGTTGAAGTTTGGCGTTGTTGAATAATACCAATCCAAAGTGCCACCATCTGGTAAGTTTTCGCCAGTTGCATTTAAAGTAATCGCGTCTCCCTCACAGACATTGCAAACCGTACTTCCATTCATGCAGGCTGAAGAAGTTAAAGACGCTGATTGTATATCAGGACATTGAGCAGATAAAGTTGAGCTGAAAAAGATTGAAAATCCAAGTAGGAGACTGGAAAAGTAGTTCTTGTGCATGATTTTGTTATTCTAAGGTTTTTTTAAAGTACAAATAGAGATATGGCTAAAATCATTGTTTGACGACATGATTTATAGCAAAAAAAATCATTTTGAGAATTACTTTGCAAAATTATAAAAAAAAACTGGGTAGGGGAACAGGGAACTAATAAACTGTATTTATTTATTATGGTCACCTAAATGCCTTTCCATTCAAAAGACTTTTCGACTTCACAACTTCCTTCCGTCATTTTGGTTATTCTTTTAGAAACCTTTCCCATTCTAAAAATTAAACAGCTACTACGATGACTAAAAATCCACCAATCACACAAATATATACGCCTGGAGTCCTCAGTTTGTTACCTATGTTTTACGTTGCTTGGGCAGACCGCGTTTTATCACCAACGGAAGTGAAATTATTGGAAGATAAAATGGCAAACCTTGAATTATTAACCGAACACGATAAGTTCACGCTCAAAAAATGGTGCAACCCACGCAACCCGCCTTCCCGTGAATTATTCCAACGATGGAAAATTATTATTCACGATGCGTCATTGAGAATGCGTCGAGACAAGCGGCAATCCTTGGTAGAATTAGGTTTGGTAATGGCAGTTAAAGGGGCGACCGTAACCGAAAAAAATCATTGGGTCGCTCGCGAAACGCGTGTTGCCTTGCAAGAGCTGGAAGAAGCACTGGGCTTCGTACACCTCGATACGTACCATAGTTTATTTGATGACCGAAAGGCGGATGAGATTGTCGCTTCGAGTTTTGAAGTAGCAGCAATGACCGATTTGTTGGATGACGAGTATGATGAAACGCGGCATCGGTTGCGCCAATTATTACGTGACCCTGTTTTTAAATATCGAGACTTGCCCGTCAAAGAAGAATATCGAAATCAAGTATTGGATTGGTGCAAAATTTTGGCAGACCACGGCTACGGTGCATTGCCTTATCCAACTGAATATGGTGGAGGAGATGACATGGGTGGTTATGTGGCTGTTTTTGAAACATTGGGACACCATGACCTAAGCTTGGCAATCAAATTTGGGGTGCAATTTGGTTTGTTTGGTGGTAGTGTACATGCTTTAGGAACAGAAAAACACCACAAAAAATACCTGAAAGATATTGGTACTTGCGAACTTCTCGGTTGCTTTGCAATGACCGAAACTGGGCATGGTTCAAATGTGCGAAGTCTGGAAACGACCGCAGAGTACGATGCTAAAACGAACGAATTTGTGGTTAATACACCGCATCGAGGAGCAGGAAAAGAGTATATTGGAAATGCACTGCATGGTGAAATGGCTTCCACTTTTCTCCAGTTGATTGTGAATGGTGAAAATCATGGAGTCCACGCTATTTTAGTGCCGTTAAAAAATAAGAAAGGTGAATTAATGCCAGGCATTGAAGTCGAAGATTGTGGTTATAAATTGGGTTTAAATGGAGTGGACAATGGGCGAATTTGGTTTAATAACGTTCGCGTTCCTCGCGAAAATTTACTCAACCGCTTCGGTGATGTCAATGAAAAAGGAGAATACAGCAGCCCAATTGAAAACCCATCACGTCGATTTTTTACGATGCTTGGTACCTTAGTCGGTGGACGGGTAAGTGTACCTCGTGCAGGGTTAAGTGCCGCTAAAAACGGATTGACTATCGCTATTAAATATGCTTTGAAACGTCGACAATTTGGACCAGATTTTAAGTCTGCTGAAACATTATTACTGGATTATCCAAGCCATCAACGCCGTTTGATGCCGCTTTTGGCGAAAGCTTACGCCTTAGATTTTGGCTTAACTTACGTTGCCAAACGCTTCGTTAATCGCTCGGATGATGACATTCGAGAAATCGAAACTTTAGCGGCAGGCATGAAATCTTACGCTACTTGGTTTACCACAGAAACGTTGCAAGAATGTCGAGAAGCCTGTGGCGGAAAAGGTTATTTATCCGAAAATCGGTTCGCTCATTTAAAAGCTGGTTCTGATATTTTTACCACTTTTGAAGGAGACAATACGGTATTGATGCAGTTGGTGGCGAAAGGTCTGCTGACAGAATTCAAACAGCAATTTCATGAAGAAGGAACGCTTGGAATGTTGCGTTTTATTGGACATCGGACTTGGCATAAAGTGGCAGAACAAAATTCCATCACTAAGCGACGAACGGAAAAGAAACATTTATTAAGCGCTGATTTTCCATTGAAAGCATTCCACTTCCGTCGAGAAAATTTACTCTACTCACTCTCTCAACGCTTGCGCGGAAATATCAAAAATGGCATGTCTTCTTACGATGCTGTTTTAAAATGTCAAACGCACATGATTGAGTTAGCGGAAGCATTTGTAGAGGACATTACTTTACAAAAATTCGTTGAAAAGATAGCGGAAGTCGAAGAGGTTAACTTGAAAAAAGTATTGAAAAAATTGTGTAGCCTGTATGCGCTTTCGACTATCGAAAAACATAAAGGGTGGTACTTAGAAGCCAATTATTTGGAAGGCGTGAAAACCAAAGCAATTCGCCGAGAAATAGATACTTTATGCGCAGATTTGCGTTGGGAAGCGGGTGCATTGGTAGAAGCATTCGGCATTCCTGAGGAGTTGATTGGCGCGCAGATTCTACAATGAGTAATTAACAATGAGCAATGAGCAATTTCACCGTGAAAATAATTGCTCATTGCCCCATTGCTCATTGTACATTGAATTAAGGCGCTGCCCGAATCACCGTCGTTTCCTGAATCCAACACGGCACTCTAAAGCTATCGCCTTCCTTCAAGTTTCTAATAAAAATATCCTCCTTAGTCGGCATATATTGCGTGTATCGATTGATAAATTTATTTGCCTCTGCTGCGGCACTGGAATCTACACTTTTTGCTTTTCTCCACATATCAATCGCCGGCCAAGTCACCACCTGACTATCCCAACCACGCCCAGGACCACACAACGGACCACTCGACGCATACAAACGACCAATTAACATATACGGGTCACCCCAATTTGGACGAACTGCTGAAGCCTTACGCGCATACTGTCGAGCTTTAGAGAATTGCTTTAAATGCGCATTGTAAATCTTTGCAATTGTCAATAAATACAAGGATTTTTTCTCTTTATCCTCCATTCTTTTTGCTTTTTCATCATAGCAATCAATCGCCTCTTGATAACGACCTTCGACGAGGGCATCCCGACAAGTTGGTTCTGGGTCTTTTTGACAATTGTCTTTAAACGCATTTTCCAAAGCCGTTCGTTGAGGGCTGGTTTCTGCACAATCCCCAAATCGCAATCGACTATAAACCGTCTGAATCATATCACAATCTGTTGGACTGGCTTCAAACTCAGGATAATATTTATCCACATAATAATCACAGCCATAAAATCCTTTGACACTCTCAAAATATTCCAATCGAATCGGCATATATTCCTCAATTATTTTCCAATTGTCACATTCGCTGCCTTTACATTCCGCAAGTCCTTTTGCCAATGTCTTTCGTAGAATTTGCTCGTATTTTTTCGCTTCTGCTAATTCAATTTTATTGTCCGCATACAATTCCACCAAAGTTGCCGTAAAAGGATTAATGACGAAATATTGCGGCGTCTCGTCATCCATATCAATCGACTCTTTGAATAAATTATAAACCTCTTCCTTCGTCGCTTTGTCTTGATAATTATAAAAATAATCAAACGCCTTTCGCGCAGGAACGTAGCCTCCTTTCGGATAACATTTACCTATTTCATCATACAATTCAAAAATACGGTCAATGTATTCACTCTTCTTAGCAGCATCTTTTTCGTAATAAATAAAATGCTCATAAAAAGTGATGCCATCTGCAAAAACGGTATTCCGCTTTCCATCCGCAGCCGGCGCAACGGCATATACTTTTTGCCATTTCTCAAAAGCCATATCCCAATCTTCCGCTCGTAAAAAATCGCGGTACAGCACAAAATCCTCCAAGGTCTGGTCTGGATTCGGCGCATCCAAAAATTTTGGACAATCGCTCAAATTTTCATCAACTGGTGGAGGCGTCGGTTTTGTCTCTGTCGTTTCTGTTACTTTTTCTCCCGTTTTGGGCGTACAAGCGAACATAAAGCCCGCAATCGCGAATAAGAGAATTGTTAAATGTTTGAAATTCATATTTAATCATTTTTTCGTGTGTTGGCGACTTATTGAATTGAAATAATAAGATGTCTATATCAATAAGTTATCCGCGCCGCCGCCGGCAGCGCGTAATATCTTTATTAGCCTCTTCCCTTAAGACGAGAAAATTTAGATTTGTCTCGTTCTTTGAATAGGGATGGTTATTTTTTTTGACCAAGAAGTCGCTACCACAATTGAATTCAGTAATACGTGGTAATTAATTTGGTACTGAAAACTCAATAGATTTTTCAGATTGATTGTGACTAAAGGGAGTTTGAGGGATAAAAGTGGTTTGCGAAACCGTTTTTATCCTTCAAAACCCCACTCGCGCTGCCGCAGGCAGCGCGCATTGTATTTTTTGAAGCTCGAAAATCTTGCGATTTTCTCGCTGCTTAATTTTTTAGCAACCTCTTGTTACCATTTACTACTTCATGCTGAGTTAAACTTGGTCATTTTCATGAAAAATCGACCATTTTTAAAATCTGTTGAGTTTTCAGTACGGTAATATTTTTAGACAAGATTTTTTCGATAATTTTCTTTTAGAATTCTTGAATAGTCTGTGTTATTGAAGAATTTTTAAAGGGAAAATAGCGAAAAAAAATGTTAATAAAATTACCGAATTAATTGCTACGCATTCCTTAAAAGTTCACGTTTCTTAATTTTGGCAGAAATTTAGTGAATCTTTTAGAAAGAAGATGCCATTTTCTGAAATTTGGTTGTTTCTTGCGGCTTTTTGATAAAAAGAGAGGCGGAGGAAAAGGTTTAAAACCAAGCAAACTATTAAAAAATGGATATTATTATTATTATTGAGCAATTTTGGGCGCAGACATGGATAGAGTGGACGATTTTGGTTACGTCTATTTTCTACATTGTTTTAGCTGCTCGCGAAAATATTTGGTGTTGGTTCTTTGGGATTATCAGTTGT
>JBLHWU010000236.1:0-9271 GCA_047629355.1 Saprospiraceae bacterium
TCGATAGTTTTCTTTTAAAAATCGTTGCATGGTCTACATCACGGAACTATTTTTAAGAGGAAAATAGCGGAATAAAGATGCTTTCAAATTACCCCAATAAATAGTGTCACGTATTTATGTGCCTCATCTCGTAATTTTTCAATTGCTCTCAATAATTCTCCTTGTACAAATTCAGATTGTCCAGATTTAGGTACATAACTTTGCCAAATCGACTTGGCTTTTTTAAAATATTCTTCTTTGGTCACTTTATTTTTTCTTATTGCGTGCGACTGTGTAGTAGTACTTTTTTTTAAAACTTAAAAACTCACTTCCCCTAAACAAACCTAAACCCATGCCCCACCAAAGGCAACGACCTAACCCTCACCCCCGTCGCCGCAAAAACAGCATTCGTCAACGCAGGCGCAGCAGGCGGTGTAGCCGGCTCTCCTACCCCACCCGGATATTCATCAACCTCCATAATGTGCACTTCCACGACAGGCGCAACATCCATTCTCACGATTTCATATTGCGGAAAATTGTATTGCTCCACCTCTCCATCTCTAAACGTAATTTTCCCATACAAGGCAGCCGTCAGACCATACATAATCCCACTTTGCATTTGCGCTTCGATGGTATCAGGGTTCACAATTCGACCACAATCAATGACGCAGTAATACTTGTCAATGCTGAATTCTTTGTCGTTTATTTTAGTAATTTCCGCGACTTGACCAACGATAGACCCAAAGGATTTATGCAAAGCAATGCCCCGAAAACGGTTTTCACCCAGCGGCGTTTTCCAATCACTCATTTCAGCGACTTTGTCCAAAACAGCAGCAAAACGCGGGTGCTTTGTCAACAATTTTCGACGATATTCGTAAGGGTCAACTTGTGCGGCAGCCGCGCATTCATCAATAAATGATTCGGTAAAAAATCCGTTTTGAGAATTACCGACACTCCGCCAATTTCCGACCTGAACAGGTGTTTCCACTTGACCAAAAGCGACCAAAACATTATCCATCTCATAAGGCAAAATCGTGCCTTCCCACGAAGATTTATCATTGGCAGGTGGCTCAGCAAACTGCGGTTTGATACGCATCAATGAACTGTAACCAACCGATTGTAAGGCAAATTTATTCTCCCAAGCTTCGATTTTTCCACCTTCGCCTAACTTCGCTCGGAAGTGACTTTTCACCGCAGGTCGATACATCTCGTGGCGCATCGCCTCCTCTCGCGTATAGACCAGTTGAACGGGCGTACCCACCATTTGTTTGGCAACATAAGCCGCATTCACAACCATATCAACCTCTGCACGACGACCAAATCCTCCACCAAGGTATTTAGAGTGAACGGTAATGTTTTCTTTCTCAATTCCAGCCCCCGCATTGATGCCATCCATCACAATCGACGAGCCTTGATGACCGACCCAAGCCGTCCCTTTTTCGCCATCAATCAAAACGGTACAATTGATGGGTTCCATACACGCATGAGCGAGGTAGGGGACATCATATTTTCCTTCAATAATGGTCGTTTCTTTATTTAAAATAGTAGCTGCATCGCCTTTTTCAAAAGGAGTGGCAATGATTTTATTCGCAATCACCTCTTCGGCTTGTTGATCAATTTCTTCGGAAGAAAGCGTGCTGTTACCTGTCTCTTCAAAATCCATTGCCAAAGACGCATTTTTAGCATTCCAAGTATTGTCCGCAACAACGACGGCAGCGATTCCTTTTGGTAAAATAATCACTTTTTTTACACCATCCATCGCCTCAACTTCTGCTTGATTGGTCACCGAACTAATGAGGCCACCGTGATAAGTCGCATGTCGAATAACCGCAAATAACATCCCATCTATCCGCACATCCAAGCCAAATTCTGCCGTCCCATTGACCTTTTCAGGAATGTCCAAACGGTCGATTGGTTTACCCAAAATCTTGTAATCCTTCTGTGCTTTTAAAGTTGGAATTTCAGGTAATTCAACTTTTGAAGCCGCTTCCGCTAATTCGCCATACGTGAATTTTTCCTTCGTTTTTTTATTAAAAACATGTGCATTCTCCGCGTAACAATCTGATTTTGAAACGCCCCACTTATCGGCTGCAGCTTGAATCAACATCTCTCGCGCAGTCGCGCCAGTTGCTCGCAGGTGGTCAAAACCATCGGAAATTGTCGTACTTCCACCCGTCGCCACCAATGGCAAAAAGTGAGCGATTTTTTCCATAAAAGCCAGACTACTATAAATGTCTTTTGGCTTGCCTGTGATTAGATTCGTATTCGCATAAGCGGGTTCTGGCTGCGGTGCATAGATTTCAATACTCGACATCTCCACTTCCAATTCTTCTGCAATCAACATCGGAATCGACGTGTAAACGCCTTGCCCCATTTCCGCTCTCGGTACCGCAATCGTGATTTTATTATCTGGCGAAATGCGAATCCATGCATTCAAAGAATGCCCCTCTCCAAAGCCTTTTCCAGAATAATTATAGGCGTTTTTACTCAAATAAATATTACCACCAATCCCTACGACCAAACCGACTCCTGCCAATCCACCCGTTGCAATAAAGGCGCGACGCGTCCATTTTCGAGCAGTACTTCTTTCTTTTTTATTATTATCAGACATGATTTTATTTTTTTTAAGCCGGTGGACTTCAGTCCCCCTAAACAATTGATAATTAGACTTCAAGGCAGACTAAAGTCCACCATCCTCTTACCCTGCTATTTCCGTTTTTTCCGCCCGCCACTTAGCCGCCGTATGAATCGCCGCACGAATCCGATTGTACGTTCCACAACGGCAAATATTCGTAATTGCTTTATCAATATCCTCATCTGTCGGTGCTGGATTTTCATTCAACAAAGCTTCCGTCGCGACAATCATCCCCGACTGACAATAACCACATTGAGGCACTTGATGCTGAATCCAAGCCAGTTGCACATCGCTCAAATTTCCATCCTTCGCAACGCCTTCAATCGTCGTAATTTCTTTGCCAACTGCCGCCAAAACAGGCAAGGTACAAGTTCGCGTAGCCGCACCATCCAACATCACGGAACAGGCACCGCAAGAAGCGACTCCACAACCGTATTTCGTTCCCGTCATATTTAACACATCGCGGACGACCCATAGTAAAGGCATAGTTGGTTTAACATCTACAGTATGACTTTTTCCATTTATTGTTAATTCCATAAATTGTAATTTTTTGATGAAAGGTTTGCTGAAAGCATAGCAAAGTTAAAAATCTTCCAAGCATTCTTTGCATATTGATTAGTAAAAACGGCTTTTCCCCATTATTTTTTAGATAAATAGTCAAAACTTTCCGCTGACTCCTTACCTTGCGCGTTTTTTGAAATAGAATGTAGCGACAAGTCATTGATTTTAAATCAATAATTGTCAAACAGTGCGCGCTGCCTCCGGCAACACGGATGGGAGTTTGAGGGCTGAAAAAGGTTTTTGCAAAACATTTTTCAGCCCTCAAACTCCCATTAGTAAATAAACTCAATTCATATGAATAATAACCACTACGTTGCCATCATGGCAGGAGGAATTGGTAGCCGTTTTTGGCCAGCCAGTCGAACGAATACACCCAAACAATTTTTAGATATTTTAGGGGTTGGAAAATCGTTGATTCGCTTGACTTTTGAGCGTTTTCTAAAACTTTGCCCAGCCGAAAATATCTTTATTGTGACCAATGAAATCTACAAGGACTTGGTCAAAGAGCACTTACCAGAAATTAGCGACAATCAGATTTTGTGCGAGCCATCTCGTAACAATACTGGACCTTGTGTGGCTTATACGAGTTTCAAATTACACAGTTTGAATCCAGAAGCCAACTTCGTCGTTGCGCCGTCTGACCATATTATTTTGAAAGAAGATGCCTTTATTGAAAAGATTGAGCAAGCCTTAGATTTTGCTGAAAATAATGATGCTTTGGTGACTTTGGGCATCGAACCATCGCGACCAGATACGGGTTATGGCTATATCAATTTTGAAAAAGGAGGCGAGAATAATGTCAATAAGGTGAAAAAATTCACGGAAAAGCCACCGCATGAAAAAGCTGTAGAATATTTAGCAAGCGGCGATTATCTGTGGAACGCAGGGATTTTCGTTTGGAAAGCGAAGAATATTTTAAAGGCTTTCCAGAAAAATGCGCCGAAGATTTACGAGATTTTGGAAGCAGGTTATCCGTACTACAATACGATGAGTGAGCAAGAATTTATTAATGAAAACTATCCAAAAACGCCGAGCATTTCCGTGGATTATGCCATTATGGAAAAGTCGGATAATATCTATACCATTCCTTCCGAAATTGGTTGGTCTGATTTAGGAACTTGGGGTTCTCTTCACGCAGAAATTGACAAAGATAAACATGGAAATGTGGTCAATAGCGAGCGCGTTTTGATGGAAAATGTGTCTAATAGTTTGATTCGAGTACCGAAAGATAAATTGGTGGTTTTGAGAGATTTAGACGATTATATTATTGTAGATGAAGCGGATGTTTTGATGATTTATCCAAAATCGAAAGAGCAGGAAATTAAGGTCTTGACGGGGAAGGTGAAGGAAGCGTATGGGGATGAATTTTCTTAAAACAAAAGTACAAGCTAAAAACATGGTGATTTTAAAAATCACCATGTTTTAAACCTAAAACCTAAAAATCCGCCCAAGCCAATCCTTCAAAACCCGTATTATCTTCTCGAATATTTGCAGCAAACGCCCCTACATCATTCAACATCTTGATTTTTCAATAAAAAAGTGCCAACCAAATCAACATCGGTTAGCACTTTTTTTAAGAAGGTCTTGTATTACTTCAAAACGGCATTCAATTTCTTCCGCAACATTCCTTCAGAAGCACCGCCTTTCACTTGTTCTACTACATTCATATCTTTGATAAAAACCAAAGTTGGGATGCTTCGGACACCAAATTTTGCCGAAAGTTCTGGATGCTTATCCACATTTACTTTCTGAATTTCTACTTTCCCTGCGTATTCTTTTGCTAACTTTTCGATAGTCGGCAACAAGGTTTGACAAGGTCCGCACCAATCTGCGTAGAAGTCCAATAATACCGGTTTGTCGCCTTTCACTAATTTGTTGAAGTCTTTATTGCTATTTATCGCTTTCATGATAATTGAATTTTAAATGTTGGAAATTTATTATTTCGAAAGGCTTCAACTTCTGTTTCTTCCTTTCGATGGTGCAAAGATATGCCCAAAGCAAAGGCGTTTGGTAGGTAACTATTCCCGAAGGTTTAACAATTCTTCCCTATGATTAGACTTGTTATTCATGTAGAAAGCAAGTCATTATTTTCTCTAAAAGCAGAGGGCGAAATGCCTTCTTTTTTCTTAAAAAAACGGCTAAAGGTCTGCACATCTTCGTAACCAATTTCGTAAGCAACTTCTTGAATTTGTAAATCAGAATGATGCAACAATCGTCTGGCTTCTAACAATTTTCGGGCTTGAATGTATTGCAAGGGCGTTTTTGCAACAGCTTTAGAAAAGAGATTGGACAGCGTTTTTGGTGATTTATGAAGCAATTCAGCGTATTCTGCAATCGTGTGTTTCGTTTTAAAATGTTGTTCTACCAGGAAATTAAATTCACGGACCAAGTCATAATCCGATTTTTTATCCAAATTCAACGCTTGCATTTTATAAATGCGGGTACACAAAATCAAATAGCGTTTGAGCATCATTTGCAACATATCAATTTGCAAGTTATCATCAGAATCCATTTCGATGCAAAACATTTTCCAAAGCGTTTCAAATTTATCCATCTCCTCCTTTGGAATCTGAATGATGGGCAATTGAGATGCGCCAAAAAATAAAACGCCTTTGCAACTCACCTCTTTATCATGGTCAAGCACACAATAAAAAGGTCGATTGAAGCGTAAGAATCGAATTTTTTCAATAGATTCCACTTTGACTTTATGAAATTCCGTTAAAAATACAATCTGGTTTTGCTTAAAATCATACCGCTTACCGTCAATCGTAAATTGATTGACGCCCGATTCCATCCATAAAATAGTCAGACTACTTTCAATAGATTCTTTTAAAATTTCGCAATTATCAGCAGCTAAAGTCTGTAAATGCAAGAATTCTTTCGTATTTCCGATAAATTTCATGGGCAAAAAATATGGCTAATCAATGAATTTAGTGGAGGGGCGAAAAATTGTAAACTTTTCACCCCTCCACTAAGAGTACGGGGTTGTGTAAAAGTCGGTTCAAGTGACAAGTTTACTAAACTTAAAATCAGCGAATTACATAAAACAGAAAAGCTAATTTTAAAAGTAAATTGACTTTTTACACAACCCCGGAGTGGTTTTGAAAGGGTAAAAATATTTTTATAAACATTTTTACCCCTCAAACTCCCTTTATCAAAACACCTCCACTAAATTCGTCCGTGAGCAAAAAATATAGCGTCAAATTAGGCATAACATTTAAAATTATCAACTTTCGACGCCCCGTTTCAATGCTCACTGTCTGACCTCTGACCCCAAAACGTCTTGATCTCTGACTTCTTTCTCCTTATTTAGAATCATTCAAAAAAACATTTTTCTGCCTGAGTAGTAACATTAATTAGACAATTTTTTATCTTTGCGGTCTAAATTTAAAAATAACAATTTCGCAAGAAACTAAAAACAATATAAAATGGCTACAAACGCAGCATCTGACGGTAAAAAAAGCAAGGCAATGGATTGGATTTTCTTCGTTGTATGGACGATTATCTTCTTCGCAATGTTGATTTGGGTTCCACAATGGTTTTGGTTGGTAATTCCGTTTCCTTTGACGTATTTTGTGAAAGCAATGGACGCGATGTAAGCCCAGTCTTATTAACTTTTATAAAAAAGCCATCTCGATTATTTCGAGATGGCTTTTTTTATTGTAATGGACTTTATGAATGGCGACTCTGGATAATTCGCAAAATATTGATTATCAATTATTTGCAATTCTAAAAAAGCTACTCATTCATAAAGTCTAATGAACGTGAATTATTTTTGAAGTTTAATAAAATTGCAAGAAATCTTTAACTGAGTAAAATTTATTACTAACAATAACACAGGCTACATAAATGCAGCGTAAAAGAACCCTTGTATGGATGGCTGATTATTTATACCGAATTTTCATCCCTAAAATGACAGCCGCCAATAAAAATGTGATCAGATTTGAAATGATTAATGGAATGTCCTGCACTAGTAGTCCATAGACAAGCCATAGAAAAACACCTGTGGTAAAAATGAGGTACATGGAAAGGGACAATCCCTTGGTATCCTTGGTCTTGATAACCTGAATCGCTTGCGGTAAAAACGAGACTGTGGTAAAACTTGCCGCAATTAGTCCAATGATGGTGATTGAATTCATATATTGTGTTCAATTTGAAATTAGTGTGTTGCAATAAATCTCTATCTGAGATAAGTAACGCGTGGTAATTAATTTGGTGAAATTTTTAGACAAAATTTTTTCGAACTTCTCAAATATCAAATTAAGTAACAGTAAAATAATAAGTCCGCCAACTAACAACGTTTATTTTGTTCTTTTTCTCCACTTCGGTCGAAATGACAAAAGATGTTTACTTTTTAGGTAGTGCTACAAATGTGCACCACCATTTATTGAAAAAGTGATTTATTACCGTGTAAACGAAGGTTCTTTTAAGTTTGAGCAGCGAGAAAATCGTAAGATTATCGAGCTTCCAAAAACACAGTGCGCGTTGCCGCAGGCAACGCGGGAAGGGTATTAAGGGATAAACAAAAGCACCTAAACTGTAAAAGTGCACATTTGTGACACTACCACTTTTTAAATAGGAATTATCTCTACATAATGAATGTTTCAAAAGTGGAAAATAAGGACAAAAGAAATACTTGGTAGTTGGCGGAGTTATTTTTTTACCGTTACTTAGTAAAGTTAGATTCTTAAGAGAGCGGTTTTGTCCTCCCTTTTTGCTTTGAAAATGCGATTTATGTTTATATAATGAGCATTTTTAAAGTAAAAAATGAGGGCAAAATATCCTCTCAAGAATCTGAATTTATTTAATTCACATTCCTAAGTAGTTGTTCAAGTTAATACTGTCGAATGCTAATTAAGGAGGTTACTTTAAAGTAACCTCCTTAATTGAACACATTTTATCCGACACGATTAACTTGAATAATTACTACCTAAAACAAAGATAGCCATATCCAGTTTCTATTGCTGAATTCAAAGGTTATTATTCGATTAAGAATTTATTAAGTTATCTGTTTTACCATGATGAATACAACTAAAACCCTCAACTTCCTCCAAGATTTACAGCAAAATAATTCCAAAGATTGGATGGATGCCAACCGCAGCCGCTACCACGATGTACGCGATGATTTCCTTAGCTTTATTGATGGCATCAACAGTCAATTGGTCAAAACTTACCCGCAATATTTAGATACCCCTGCCAAAAAAGCGATTGAACGCATCAACAATAACCTGATGTTTCATCCCGAACGCCCGACTTACAAAGACCATTTCGGTGCAACCTTGGACAAGGTGATGAAAGGCAGCGATTATTACATTTCTATTGGTCTGCAAGAATGCTTTATCGCTGGTGGAATGTGGCATCCTAACCGCGAGCAATTGCGAAGTATTCGCGAGGCGATTGATTATAATGGCACAGAATTAAGGGCAATTATTGAAGAAAAAACATTCAAGAAAACCTTTGGAGCATTATTTCAACGAGACACCTTAAAAACTGCGCCCCAAAGTTTTGACATCAATCATCCACATATTGATTTATTGCGATTGAAGAGTTTTGCAGTTATAAAAAGACTGACTTTGGAGGAAGTGAGGGCAGCAGATTTTGAAGATAACTTGGTAAAGTGGTACGCCGTCTTGTCTCCTTTTTTACAATATTTAAGAAAAGCGATGACCGTTTGATAATTTTCTTTTGGACAAATTCAATCTTAAATGGCTGTAACTGCTCTTCCCTCAAAAACACCCAGCACGCTGCCTTCAACGGCGGGGAAGAGCCTCCGGGAAAAGGAAAATTAGAAAATAATTTAACTTCTAAATAACGAACAATCATTTTGTTTTTTAAATCAACATAGCTTATGTTCAGCATTTAAATTTAAAAATGACCCATTTCAACTCTTATTATTCTGAACAAAGCACTTTATGTTAATTCCACAATAAGCCTACTTTTCCATAAAAAATTTTAAATAAATTTGGAACTATGAAATAAAATCTCCTACATTTGCCCTCAGCAAATCAAAAGATTAAGTTTTCTGTGAACATTTTTCAAACAGAAAACATATATAAGTGAATACAAAGTTTATACCGCCTAAAGTTTTAAAAAAAA
>JBLHWU010000237.1:0-9185 GCA_047629355.1 Saprospiraceae bacterium
GTTCTCCAAAATAGATAAATGGCATAATTTAGCTATTGGCTGGTTCTTTTGGCAATTTAATTTAGAACGTCAGCATTACATTTGATACACCGCCAAAAAGAATTGGGGACTTCAAGTTGTGCAAAAGCAGGCATTGAACAGTAAATAATGACGAAGAGTAACATCCTTTTCATAAGTAAGTACCTGGACATAAATCATTTAGAGGTGACAAAAACCGTGTTGTGCTGCTAAATGTACGCTAAAATATAAGTGGAAACAAGTTGGCGGCGGCGGTCAACTTACAAATTAGAAAAAATAAAATAGATTAGTCGGAGGGATTACAAACAATAGATAATTGCTGCTTAATTTTCCTTCAAAACGCCCGTAGGAATCATGACCTGAGGTTTTTTAGTCAGCTTAGGCAATTGAATATAGAAAGCCGTTCCAATGCCTTCTTCCGACCGCACTGAAATTTTACCTTTATATTGGTCAATAATTTTTTTACAAATCGCTAATCCAATCCCTGATCCTTCAAATTCTCGACGAGTATGTAATCGAGTAAATGGGTCAAAAATACTTTTCAAATATTCTTCCTTCATCCCAATCCCGTTGTCTGCAATGCTAATTTCCCAGCCATTGTGCAATGGGCGACATTGGATGATGATTTTTGGAGTCACATTTTCTCGATGGTATTTTATGCCATTGCTAATGAGGTTTTGCAGCAATTGTAAAAAGTGCGTTTGTTGACCATAAACGACTGGTAAATTTTCATATTCAATAATTGCCTGATTGTTATTGATAAGATTGTAGAGGTTATTTTTGACGATAATTAAAGTATCATTTAAACTGATTTCTTCCATTTGACCTCCAGAGGTACCTGCACGAGCGTAAGAAATCAAATCTTCCAGCAAACGCGTCATTCGCTTGGAAGCATCTTTTATATAGTACAAAAATTCTTTGGTCTCTTTATTCTCTGGAATTTTTCGTTCCAAAAGCGTACTAAAACTGCTAATCGTCCGCAGCGGTTCTTTCATATCATGAGAAGCCACACTTGCAAATTGTCGCAATTCTTGATTCATATCCATGAGCTTACTTTCTGCTTCTTTTTTGTGGGTAATATCGCGTAAAAATGCGTTGAAAACGTATTTACCTTCATGTAAAATAGGTGTCACAGAAATCTCCATAGGAAAAGTCTTTCCATGATTGTTCATCCCCAATATTTCTTTTCGAGTATAAAAAAGAGAATTCGTACCAGTCTGAACTGCTCGGTTTAAACCTGACTTGTAGATCTCCCGATATTTTTCTGGAATGATTAGTTCTTGCCAAAATTTTCCGCGAACCTCTTCTAGTTCGTACCCAAAAATAGTGGTGGCTTGCTCATTCCATTGGGTCACCCGCCCTTCTTCACTTATTGTTACAACGGCATCCAATGCACCCTGAAATAAAGCTCGATATTTTTCACTACTGCTTAAAATAACCCGCTCATTTTTCTCTGTTTCATCTTTAAAGTAAATCAACATTTGAAAACAAACAAAGCCAATCAACGTACCATTTGTCATCTGTAATAAGAATGGATAAGGATATACTAAAATGGGAGTCGTATAATGATAAATCAGATTGGTCACGATGAATCCCGAGAATCCGACAACTTGAATGACTTGTCGTTCTCGCTGTTGGTCAGAAAAGATAAAGCTACCAATTAATAGCAAAAAGAAACCAAATTCTACATTAGAGTCCTGCCCAATTTTAAAAGCAATTGCTAACAAAACGATACATAGTAAAGGCATGAAAATACGAATGCCAATGTGATGTTTTTTCTTGTAATTCAAAAAGATTGGTAACAACATAAGCGTTGTACTCATAGAAACAGCACGAACGGCTTTATAATTTTCATTGAAAAAAAACACTATCATATAGAAGGTCAAGACTACCAAAAAAGGCGCAGCAATTCTGTTCATAATTGCTATCTTGCGATTGATGCGTGGGGTTAAATCTGGTGATTGTCCTACAGCTAATATTCGTGCCCAGAGTGAATTCATGTTACAGATGTATACCTAATTTGGAGGGAAATGATGACGTAATTTTTTCTTTACCCAACCGTTGGGCTGCAAAAAGGATGCCGTAATAATACAGTAGGAATGTACAAATGACTGTTAAATACAGAAAAGTGTTTTTCTAACGTATTAATATCAATAGTTCTGTAAGTTTTTAAGGGTACAAAATTCATTAAAATATATTTGATGTAGCCTTTTTTTTCTTAGGTATTTGATAATCAATGCTTTAGTTAGAATGATGTAGTGGTGAATTTAGAATGTTTAATAAGATACATGTTACTAAATTCATATAATTTATAGTTTAATAACTTTTATTAAAAATCACTCTCATAACTATTTTATAATTAGAACTTCAGTCTGTAAAAAAGTCATCGAGCTATCGAATATTAAAGTGTAAGGAACGCGAAATAAATAATCTTACATTTTTGAGCGGATATTTAGTCCCTATTTTTCACTTTAAAAATGCTCCTTATATCAATATAAATCGAACTTTTAAAGCAAAAACTAGGAACGAAAACGCGCGCTCAAAAAAGTAACTTTATTTAATTCGCGTTCCTAATAAAAGAGGACAATTCATTTAAAAGCATAAAAGCTTAATTATTTTTATTCTTCTTCATCATCTAATATTTCTTCCAACCTATCCACAAGCGATAGCACCCAATTAATGACTTTTGGACTCAAATATTTAGCAATTCCTGCCTTTCGACTGGCACTTTTAAGGATGTTGACATTTTTATAACCGAGGTTTTTTTCCTCTGCCAGTTCAACGTATTCATCCCATTCTTCGTGAGTATACATGTCAAATTGGGCACGCATGATGTCGAGGTCAGTGGGGTCGTTAATATCGTATTTCGGCATAGGAAGTGGGTTTTAATAAAAATCGGAATTGAGTTAAAAATGTTAGATTTGAAGGATTATTAGGCTATAAATCCACAGTTTTTACAACCAACTCGATGCAAGTTAGTTAAAAAAAGATTAGCCAATATCTTGCCAAACGAGATGAGAAAGGGGGCAATTGTAAGAAGTAAGATTCTGTTTTCCTTCTTTAGCTCTACTTTAAGACTCTTAAATCTAATACAAAAAATAAAGGGAGTTTGTGGGAGAATAATGGTTTCAAAATCATTTTCTTTCTTCAAGTTTCTTTCTCTTGCTGTCAAAGGCCGTGGGCTGGGTGTTTTTGAGGGACAAAATTGAGCGTTAAGCCTTAAACCTTCTGTTGATGGAAAATAAACTAAACCGACTTTCTGGAGTGGGCTCAAGGTTACTAAGTTGCATTGAAATATTTGCATCCACTAAAAGGATGACGGATATTAAATGTTCAAATTTTAAAAATATTTCTGACAATTTTTTGATGAAAAAAAATGTTTTGCTTTCCTATATTTGCAACCAAAATAAAAATCATGAAATCTATTCTTATAAAAAACGCCCAAATCATCAACCGAGGCGAAATAAAATCGGGAGACATCTTTATCAAAAATGGTAAAATTGAGCAAATTGGCGGCACTATTGACCGACATGCAGACACCGAAATCAACGCCGAAGGCAAGTATGCAATGCCTGGCATCATTGATGACCAAGTCCATTTTCGGGAACCAGGTTTGACTCATAAATCCAACCTTTATACCGAGCCACGCTCGGCAGTGGCAGGCGGCACGACCTCTTTCATGGAAATGCCCAACACCAAACCTGCGGCACTCACGCAAGAACTATTGGAAGATAAGTATCAAATCGCCGCCAAGAAATCTTTGGCAAATTACTCTTTTTTTATGGGTGCTTCCAACGAAAATTTGGAAGAAGTCCTAAAAACCAACGCTAAAGAGGTTTGTGGAGTTAAAGTATTTATGGGATCGAGTACTGGAAATATGCTCGTGGATGACCGCAGTACCTTGGAAGGTATTTTCTCTCAATGTCCGATGTTGATTGCTACGCATTGTGAAGATGAAGCGACGATTCGAAAAAATTTAATCGCATTTAAAGAAAAATATGGCGAAAATGTGCCGATTGACCAACATCCAATAATTCGAAATGTAGAAGGCTGTCTAAAGTCTTCGACTTTGGCAGTAGAATTGGCTAAAAAGCACGATACCCGCTTGCATATTTTGCACATATCAACGGCAGAGGAATTGGCTTTGTTCCGCAATGATATTCCATTGAAAGAGAAGCGAATTACGGCGGAAGTCTGCTTACATCACTTATATTTCAACAGCAACGATTACGCAACGAAGGGAACACAAATCAAATGTAATCCTGCTATCAAATCCATCGAACATCAGTCTGCATTGTTTCCTGCGTTGCTCGACAATCGCTTGGATATTATTGCTACTGACCACGCGCCGCATACTTGGGAGGAGAAGCAAGGCACTTATTTTAATGCGCCATCGGGTGTTCCTTTGGTGCAGCATTCCTTGAATATCATGTTGGAATTTTACGAAAAAGGCATGATTTCTTTAGAGCGGATTGTTGAAAAAATGTGCCACGCACCCGCTGAATGTTTCCATATTGAAAAACGTGGATTTTTAGAAGAAGGGCAGTGGGCAGACGTCGTTTTATTTGATTTAAATCAAAAAACGGCAGTCACCAAAGACAATATTTATTACAAATGTAATTGGTCGCCGTTTGAAGGACACGTTTTTGATAGCAAAGTTGAAACGACGATTGTGAGTGGACATTTAGCGTATCAAAATGGGCAGTTTTTTGAAGACAAAAAAGGAGAACGAATGAGTTTTACCAATTAAAAATGAAGAATTAAGAATGTAGAATGATTCATAGGGTGGATAATTCTACATTCTTAATTAAGTGGAACGCTGCAATTCCCGCCGCCATACTCACATTCATGGAACTATTGATGCCGTGCATTGGCAAGTGAATACTTTTATCCGAAAGTGCTAATAATTGGTCAGAAACGCCAGCTTGTTCGTTACCTAAAATAAGTAAAATCGGGCGTTTAGAGCGGTATTCAGTGTAAAGAATACTTTGATTGGTGTACTCTAAAGCTATGATTTCGTAGTTATTTTTTAACTTTTTTATAGCATCAAAATCGTGGAAAATGCGGTGTGGAACATACTGTATTGTCTGTCGAGAAATGCGGTTAATCTTAGGCGTTATTTCAAAATCAGGTTCATTAAAAAAGATGATTTCTTGCAAACGGGCGGCGTCTGCGAGTCGAAACAAAATACCCAAATTAGCAGGGTCGGTTAAGTGGTCGCAGAGTAAAGCAACTGGATGTCGATTGTTCTTGATTTGCGCGAGTGATTGTTTTAAATCAGCGTGTTTTTGGCGAAAAGTAAGTTGTTCTTGTTTCATGCGGCAAAATTACGCACGTTTACGAAACCTCCAAGAGTTCTTAACTGTTATTTCCATAAGATTTTAGTTTTTCAAACCTGTTTCTAACAATTTTTCCATTTCTTGGCTATTCAAAAACGCATTGTGTTGAAAGACAATTTCATAATCTGAATTTAAAATAACGAAGGTTGGATAAGCTAATATTCCATTCAAACTACCGAGCGCATTCGCCAATTCGTGCGTACCCGTAGTTCTACCTTTGGGTTGATATTTGAAAAGATGGTTTTGAAAAAAGACGGGTTCTTTCTGTTCTCCATCAAAAGAAATGAAGTAATAATTTTCGTTGAGAATGGAAATAACCGCTTTGTTTTGTAAAGTTGTCTGCTTCATATTTTTACAAAATTTACACCAAGGCGCGTGTAAAAAAATAGCCAATGGACGCTGTTCTTGTTGCATCAAACTGTCTAGTTCTGCAAATTGATATTGCTCTAAAAAAGCGGTGGGTGCTGCGTCCAACTTCCGGGAAGACGAAGCACAACCCACCGCTATTAGTAAATATATAAGCGTTAAAAAATAGGTACTAATTTTCATTTATAAATAGCTTATTTAAACGAATACCGAACTCCAAAAAATCCTCGAATTCCCTGATTCGGCGCATAAACATAAGACGGGTCAAAAGTCAGTGCATTTGGATTATTCGCTGTTGTCATTACATTACCATCTGCACTAAATTCCACATCTCGGTCAAAAGGGTCGAAAGCACGGGCAATAATTGGTTCATCCTGATTTTTCCAAGGCGTCCAGTTTAAGAGGTTTTTTACACCGCCATAAAACTCAAAATTCTTCACGCCTTTATACGTCAATTGGATATTTTGAATACTCCACCAAGGGGATTCGCCAAGGCGCGGGTCAAGTTCGCCCAAAAGTGGCAAACGCATTGGTCCGTAAACATTACCTGTATAATCTACTGCCATTTTATTATCCAAAAACTTGTAGGAAACAGACCACGTTCCCGTAAATCGTTCCGTCAAAATCTGTCGTTCTTTTACCCCATCTTCTTTCGTAGAAACATCCATTAGAGAGCCACCAATTAAAAATGAGAAGCCATTAGGTAAAGTCAAATCTGCATTTAAACTAAGTCCTTTCGTAACCGCAGAACCATCTAAATTGTCATAAATAATCTGATTGGCATTCGTTTCATAATCAGGGAAAATAATATTGGTAAAATAAGTGTACCAAGAAGAAAATTCAATACTTCCCGAACCACCGTTGTCCATATAAACCTTTTTGATATAATTTACATTCACATTATATGACTGTTCCGGTTGCAATTCTTCTGCAATTATAACATCTCGTGCACCCGTCAAAGCCGCATGTTCTTCTGTAAAAAGATTGACTACTCGAAAGCCCGTTCCTGCATTCAAACGGAAAATATCAGTTTTAGAAATTGACCATTTATAGGCAAAACGAGGCGTGAAAATATTGCCATGCAGGTCGTTATAATCATAGCGTAAGCCCAACAGCAACTTGTGTTTTTCACTAAGCGCAATTTCATCCTGTACAAAAATACCAGGTAACCAAATTTCGTCAGGGTCGTTGTTGGGGTCGGTAGATTCGCCACCCGTAGCTGGTGTATTGTCATCATAATAGGTGTAGCGCAAAGCCGAACCAACCAGCAAATCATGTCTGCCAACCTTCTTGTCCCAGGTCAATTGCCCAAATCCGATTTTCTGGTCAGCGATGTACGGTACGTCTCCATAAACAGAATTTTGTTCGTGACTATTTACCGAAAAAGACAGCATCATATTATCCACCGTTGGCAGTTGATATTGCGCCATAAGTTCCATTCGTTCAGTCGTGATTGCTTCTCCATAAACTTCGTCGCCTCCTCTGTCCGCTTGCGTCCAATCCAATTCGCCCCCCCAACGGTCTTCCCAATAATAGCGACCTGCCAAAGTAAATAAGCGATTGTCCTTCCGTTTAAAATTCCATTTTTGAAAAACAGACACTCGCTCTTGAATGGTCAAATCGGTAAAATTATCGTCATTATTATCTATTACATTGTCAAAATTAAAATAATTGATACCCGTCAGCACCGACGCTTTTTTACCTAAATTGAGCCGGACGCTTAAGTCCGCATTTAATTCTCCCCAAGTCGTTCCCATCAAATCGACACTCAAAAGCGGCGCATTTTCTGGATTTTTGGTAATGATATTTATCAAGCCACCAATTGCCTCGCTACCATAAAGCGACGACGCAGGTCCTTTGACAATTTCCATCCGTTCCACCAATGAATTCGGAATCCCCGACAGTCCATAAACCGTCGCCAAACTACTCACAATCGGCATTCCATCAATCAAAACCATCGTATAAGGTCCTTCCAAACCATTAATATGAATATCTCCCGTATTGCAAACTTGACAATTCAATTGCGGACGAACACCGTTTACATTTTGTAAGGCCTCGTAGATATTGGACGTTGGATTTTTCTTGAAAAAAGAAGGATTATAAACTTCCACAGGCACCGGACTTTCCAGTCGATTTACCTCTTTAAGTGTTCCTGTAACAACAATTTCATTCATCGTACTGGCAGTTTCATCCATCGTGAAATTAAGCGTAGCACTTTCACCCGCTTTAAGTTCAATTCGTCTTTGAGTTGTTTCGTAACCCAAAAAAGAAGCAATCACTTTATAATTACCTGAGGGAACATTATCAATACTATAACGTCCACTTGCATTAGCACTCACGCCTGAAGTAGTTCCTTCCAAGGTAATAGTTGCAAAACTCAAAGTATCTCCAGAGAGGCTGTTGATTTGTCCAGAAAGACTGGCATTTTGACTTTTAGCTGTGCTTGATAATGCAATGGCGATAGTCAATAATAATAATTTGAATCTAGTAAAATTATTCATTCGATTGTATTTAAAATATTTTTAGATGGTGCAAAGGTCTAAACTTAGATGAATCTAAAAATTAAAACGACGAATTATTTTTACATTTGTGTTTTTAGTAGGTTACCAAGGGGTGAGTTCAGCTCACCTCTTGGGTTTTTCATTTAAAAAATCTACCGTTGAGATTTAACTAAAGAGATAAGGTAAGTGGTGGGTAGAACGCACCAGTTGCCAAAGAAATAAAATCAATAATTATGGCTATGCTTTTATTCAAATCCCTCCACATCGTTGGCTTCACCGCTTGGTTTGCGGGTTTATTCTACCTCGTTCGCATGTTCGTTTATCACCGCGAAGCTTTCGACCAACCCGAACCTGCGCGCAGTATTTTAATCAAACAACACCATTTAATGCAGTGGAGGGTCTACAAAATCATCATGACGCCCGCGATGGTTTTCACATGGATATGTGGGACGATTATGCTTTGCATGTACGGTTGGGAATGGTTTTGTGCGAATACTTGGATTCATTGGAAATTAGGATTGTTATTCCTGCTCACAGGCTATCATCATTATTGCAAAGGCATTATTAATCGTCTGGACAAGGGGGAATTTGTGATGAGTTCCTTTCAATTTCGGTTATTCAATGAATTGCCAACGATTTTTTTATTGAGTATCGTTTTATTGGCAGTGTATCGCAGTAGTTTGGATTTTTTGATGGCGTTTGGAGGAATTATTGGTTTCGGTTTTTTGCTTTTTGGTGGTGCTAAATTGTATAAGCGAATGCGGGCGAAGAATGAAAATATTTAAATTATTGTCCATTTTCGTACACTTCTCGTCCAAAAGCGTACATTTTAATAGAAAAGAAGCTAGTCAAAATTTAATTAAAAAATTGATAATCAACAAGTTATAGTTTTGGCACATGCATTGGCTTATTTTAAAATGTAATTGAGAATAAGTTCTCAATATTTTTTAAAATGTGATTT
>JBLHWU010000238.1:0-9109 GCA_047629355.1 Saprospiraceae bacterium
AGGGCTGCTTGTACATGTTTACGGACGTTTTGCAGCAGCTTTAATGATTATGACTTGGGACATTTTTTAATACTGGTTACATATCTTGTTTTTTATAATTCACTAAATTCAACTCTTAGTTGGCATTAGTATATCACCAATATCAAGTTGGAAGGTCCCAATGGTGAAATCTTTGAAGACAAAGTACAATTAAATACTAGAGGACCGTTAGGTATCTCCTTGATCGATGAAGAAATGGAAGATTTGTTTATTTTTTTTTTAGAAATCCTTACTGATTATGAATTTATATCAAACCCAATATTTTAGACTTATTCTATCCCTTGCATGGATAGTTATTTTGCTATCCGCTTGCAATAATGATGAGCCGTCTCCTTTCATTACTCCAGATTATGGATATGTGGCGCATATTGATTCTCCCATAGAGAATAGTACCTTTCATCTAGGGGATACTTTGCCAATATCTATTAGCTATTTGAGTTAAACTGGCGAGATTGTACACTACAGTAAGTGTGGAAATCTACAATGCTGATAACCATTCAAACCAGCTTTATAGCGTGCAATCACATCAACACGTACTTGAAAGATTTGATTACGAAGACAAGTTTGTTTTAAAGGATTCAATAGCAACAATCAGTTCAAATAATCCAAATTGGATACTTGAAGTCTCTATGTGGGGACATGAAACCAATCCAGATACAGTTTCATCGATTATTCAATTTAAATAACATAATGTTGGGTATTCCGATGCCATCGGTTCTACGTTACTTATGGTGAATTGCCTAAGTATCTTCGGAGATACTGTAAGTAGAGCAAACGGCGGGGGGACGCCCTATCCACAAACGTTGAGAAAGCACCGATTATGACAAGCGCGACGAGTATAGAGTAAATCAGGGTAAATTTGGTTTACTGTCCTTTATTTGATTAGACACGGCATTTTTTTCATATAGATTATGAATGATTAAGAGGATATACCCAAATAAAACGGCACTAATGATTAGCAGATTGTTAACGATGCCATCTGCTAAAAAAGAGACTTTAATTAATATTGTAGAGATTACAAATCCTGAGTTCCTAATAATTTTATGAAATTTGTCAGAGTAAAAAAAAGAAAAAAGTAGTAGCAATACGTCAACAATTATCAAGACAGAGAAAAATTCATCAAAGAAAATATTATTTATCTTTTTAAATTCTAAAATTCCATTGGCATAATTGTTAAAGGTTATTGCCCCCCAGTTTATAAGTGTATAAAAAGCTAAAATGACTAAAATGGGAACTAAAATAACCGCTAATAATTTTTTTAGAAGTACGAATTTTCTAATATTGAAACCTTCTTTGTTAAGCTTCTCAATCGAGGTGTAATCTGTCTTTCTAATACTTTGGTAAAACAGGAATATCAGAAAAAATAGAATTAAGGAGGTTAAAACATCAAAAGTGAACTGCAAGTCATTTTTATCTTGAAACCAATCTGAGGTCAGTTCGACATAAGCAATATCCTTGAAAATTCGTCGGATTACAATTAGAGTAATAATTTCATATTGTTTTCCAATATATACCGTAATTGATTTTGGTAAAAAATAAATTAATAGATAGACCTCATAAAGCAAGATGAAAGAAAAGGGCGTATAAATTGCTGCGATTGGATTTTTAAAAAATTTCTGTTCCAATTCTATGAATCCTTGGGCATTAAGTAGAATTAATAAAAGATGTATTAGGTAACTAACGATAGCAACAATGAGTGTTATTTTTTCTACACGATGCTTTACGTTAGTTGACAATAAAACATTGAAACTTCTTTTTATAATATTTTGAATATTCATTCCATTTTATTTATTTATTGTGCTTCGTTCTGGCATAAATGGCG
Source organism: Saprospiraceae bacterium (assembly GCA_047629355.1). Taxonomy (GTDB): domain Bacteria; phylum Bacteroidota; class Bacteroidia; order Chitinophagales; family Saprospiraceae; genus CAYUNA01. The sequence continues at coordinate 1,862 of JBLHWU010000238.1, forward strand.
CGAGGGCATCATAGCCTTCATTAGCGTTTTATATTTTGTGTGTGTCCAGAATAAGGGCGTTTAAGGGAGAAAAAAATTGGGTTTTTCTCTTTCTTAAAGCACCTGAGTAACTACAAAACGTAGCTTTAGAGAATAGTTAATTTCCGGACGGAAACTTTATTGCCGATACGAGCTTGCAAAATATACAGCCCACTTTTCAAATTGGAAACATCTATCGTTTCATGAAGAGCGGGCATGCTCTGTATTGTTAAGTCTTTGCCGATAATATCTTGGATCGTTAGTTCCTCAATTTGCTCCTCCGATTGAATTTGGATTTGAGCCTTTGCTGGATTAGGGTAGAAACTAAATAAATCCTCATTTACAATTTCAATAGTATTGTTAATTACTGCTTCCTTTTGTAAAGTGTAATCCGCTATCAGGTTTCCATTCAACAAAATATCAACATTAAATATACCTGCTGCTACGTCAAATAAATCTATATTTAATGGGTAGGTTGAGGTTTGGTTGACACATTCATTGATTTCAACAGTCATCGAAATAGGTGCTAAGCTATTTATAACCTGATTCCCATTCTGATAAATGATGTATTTCAAATTAGTATTGATATTGGATTGTGAGCTATATCCTATATATGCGAAGTCAAACGTTGTATTTAATGTATTGTTTGCAATTAAGCTATTTAATTCTGACGCTGAATTGTTTAATTTTGCTCTAAATACATCTGCTACAGTATCTTCCAAAGTTCCAGTATGAATTAAATTCAAGGTAACATACTCATTATAGGCTTCAAATGCTTTTTCCTGCAGGTATGCCGCATTTGCTGAGGTAAGAGAACCTGTAAAGGTCAAGCCAACTGGAGATTTATCAAAAATGGTAGCGTAAAATACGCAAGCAGCTAAGTAACTACCCGCATAAGAAGGATGACTTCCGTCGGGGTCGTATAAATCTACAAAGTCGTTATCATCCCGTACTTTTTTCCAAGCCGCACCAACTGGTGAAACTTCAGTGTCCAATATATTTGCCATGGTATTATAGCCATCGGTAGTTAGTTGCTGATGCTCGTTGTAAGGATAACTGCCGTTGTTTTCCCGTCCCCATGTCATATAAAAAATAGTTTTGTTTAAGCAAGGAGCATCTTCATTGATGAGTTGAATTAATTGCTCTGCCCCCTTATAAAATTCTAAATAATGGTAGGCAGGTCTAAGGCTATGGTCTTGTAAAACCACATGGTCCCAATCCTCACTTTGTATTTTATTGATAGAAAGTGCACTTACTGCATGTTCAATAAGTTTATGACCACCTGGCGTATTTCGGTCATGAATCAACGTATCTCCATTAGATAGTGCCAATTGTTCAACGATATCTGGCATATCAGAATAGTAAGTATAGCTATTGCCCAAAAACAAAACCTTTTTAGTGGTTTGGGCTTTCAGCATAAAGACACTGAGAATTAAAGTTAAAGTTAAAGTAAGGAGTAATTTTTTATTCATTTTTTTTGATTTTTATGACAATTTAAAAATGTCGATTCGTTGAGGTCAACTATTTAAAAACCCAAGTGCAGAGAGCTTTATTCACAAATCTCATCAATCCACTTCTGGTCAATCTTACCCACATCATTGATATGAAAAACCGCACCAATAGAACAACCATTTGGGCCAACTGAATCTATCAAATATCTATAATCAAATCCCATATCAATCGGTTCACCCAATATCGTTTTCACATAGGAAGTATCTACTTCCAATTTCATTAATTCAACAACCTTATTCAAGCTATCATAATCATTGTGTTTTTGATAATGTTGTCCATATTTTTCAATTTCTGTTATGCTCAGACACCCAAATAATGATAGGACAATTACAAATAAAAAATAATTTTTGCACTTTTTCATAATATCTAAATTTCTTTGCATTAAACCCGCTCGCGCGAGAGTTAAACTTTCTTTATATTTCAATATTTTCCATAAAGGTACAAAAAAGCGGTAATTGCTCACCTAAAACCGCCTTGTTCAATAAGAAGCAAAGGGATATCATAAATGTATTAGTATTTAATCCGCAACCTCATCTTGTCGCCATATTTTAGGCGAAACCAAATTTGAATTGGCGGAAATCTCCCAACTATTGCCGACCGATATTTATCTAAATATGGAAACTGTCAATATTGTTGGTGTGATGGGGATAGCGACGTTTTTACTAAGGAGCAAGTTCGGTAAGGATTCAGTTACCTGAAAGACATTTTCGACACTTTACAGAATTTTCGATAGGCATGTCGGGGGATTACCGAATTGCGGTAGAAGAGGGGGAGGACGATGGTAAGGATAGGGGCTTTGTTGTTTGAGAAGCGTTAAATTTATTCAAAAAAAAATGAAGAATATCGGTATAGCGTGTTGTTATCTTGGCATTTTTTGTTTAAATACTCTTTCCAGAAGCCTGACTTATTTTTAATATTGGTTTTCAAACGGGATTAATCGCGCTTACCTTGCAGTCCACTAATATCCTACATTTTTCTCTGCGTATTATTTTTTGTATCTCTTTCTAAATGAAAATTAGATAGGATGGTTACACGGATTTGACGGATAAAACGGATTTTAAAAAATAGGTCAGTTGCAATTTTAAAAAAAATACATTAAACCTACATTAAATCCGTTCAATCCCGTTTAATCTGCGTAACCATCCTGCCACGTTATGCATTCTATAATCTGTTAAAACCACCCCGTTTCGACAATTAATGAATCTATTTTCTGTTACAAAACTGATGATTGTACATTAAGCAGTTACAGACGGTATTTAAGATTGAGCTAAACAAAAACATTTTTCTAAACCGCATTTATTAACATAGGATTGTTGCCCATATTAGAAGTAATAAATCTTTCAAAATTAAGAGCATGAAAGCATTGAAATGGTTGCTTCTCATAAGAATAACGCTATGTTTTTCTACAAAATACACAAGTGCAAAAACGGCATTGGACTCCATCGCATTTCGCGTGTTGGTGAAAGAAAAAAAGGCTGACTTGACCGGTATTTAAAATAATTATTCGCAAGCAATGGGTGCTTTAGAATTAAAATTCAAAGCCGTCAATCTCCTTTTAAAAAATCCTGCGTCCACTGATCGCCAAATCATGAACGCATGGATGCAAAAAATGGAGCTCAAAGATGACCTAACAAGAATTGAACGGACGCTCAAAATCGGCTTGGATAAAGTTCGTTACCGCAAAGGTTTGGAACTTATCAAATTGATGTATGAAAAAATATTGGGGCTTGACCACCATTTTCATTCCTTGCAAACTTATCAAAATGTGATGCAACTCTCAAACCCGAACGCTTATCCAGAATTTCAAGTAACTAAAGAAGTTTTGAATGAACGTTTGAAAAAGAAAACTGCCGTTAAACTTCTTGCGATACTGGGTTCTAACCCATTCTTATCTGCTTCCGTTTCTTTAGTTGCGTCCGTTTTGGGGGATGGTGAACCGAAGGAAAAAGAGAGAGATTTGGAAAAAATATCGTGCATTTTGGATTTTACTGTCCGCATGAATGCCGATTTGAATACCATTTATTATGAGACGGGATTTTTAAAAGCGAGCAATACTAGTTTGAAAGAAGAATGCAATTTTTCAAGACCAATTTAAAATTAAAGGAATTAGACTTATCATTTTTCAAAAATAGAAAATCAGTTTGGATTGATGAAAATCAAGCTGCAAAGGTTCAACATTATTTAAGAATTGAAACGCCTATTTTTAATGCAAGTAACACACTTTGTTATCTAAATGCCTATTTTATTTGTAATAGAGTAGATGAATGTGGTGGTAGCATTACAGCTATTTATCAAAAAAAAATGAAATATGGCATCAAATTCACGTATCAGTCATGGAATCTTAAATTTAATTATTCCTAACTTAACAATTTACACCCAATCCTCATCTGCCTTTTTTACACCCACCTGACAGATTTTCCACCTTTCCCAACCCAAAAAAACCTTCCTTTGCCCAAAATCTGACAATCCGTCATTTTTCACCCCTTGGCACATTCTATGTACAGGGTATAGTGTCTGCAATCGTAAAATTTCAGACAACAACACAAAATTTAATTAACTTAAAAATAATAAAACTATGATGAAGCCTATCAATGATAGAGTTGTCGTACAACCTGCTCAGGCTGAAGAGAAAACTGCTGGAGGAATTATCATTCCAGATACTGCAAAAGAAAAGCCGCAACGAGGAGAAATCATCGCTGTTGGACCCGGTACAGATAAGGTCAAAATGACTTTGAAGAAAGGAGATGTAGTTTTGTATGGCAAATATGCTGGACAAGAATTGACTTACGAAGGAGTGGATTACCTCATTATGAAGCAAGATGACGTTTTGGTTATTCTTGACTAATTAAAAATGAAGAATTAAGCATTAAAAATGACTGCGTAAAGCAGGATTTTTGATGAACTTATTTTTCAAAAGAAAGAGGATTTTGTTCCTCATTTTCTAATTTAAAAAATTAAACTACAATGGCTAAAAATATTAGCTTTCAGAGAGATGCTCGTGAAGCATTGAAAATAGGTGTTGATGCATTAGCAGACGCTGTAAAAGTAACTTTAGGACCAAAAGGTCGGAACGTAGTTATTCAAAAATCTTTTGGTGCGCCACAGGTGACTAAGGATGGTGTGACGGTTGCGAAAGAAATCGAATTGGAAGACCCAGTACAAAATATGGGTGCGCAAATGGTGAAAGAAGTAGCGTCTAAAACTGCGGATATCGCGGGTGATGGTACGACTACGGCAACCGTTTTAGCACAGGCGATGGTAACTGCGGGTTTGAAAAATGTAGCTGCGGGTGCAAATCCAATGGATTTGAAGCGTGGTATCGACAAAGCAGTAAAAGCAGCGATTGTTGCTTTGCAAGAACAAAGTGAAGTAATTGGCGATGATTTTGAAAAAATCCGTCAAGTTGGTTCTATTTCTGCAAATAATGACGACGAAATCGGTGCGTTGATTGCGGATGCAATGAAGCGTGTTTCTAAGGATGGTGTAATTACTGTTGAGGAAGCGAAAGGTACAGATACTTACGTTGAGGAAGTATTGGGTATGCAGTTTGACCGTGGTTATTTGTCTCCATATTTCGTAACGAATGCGGAAGATATGACGACGGAATACGAAAATCCATACATCTTAATCTATGACAAGAAAATCAGCAATATGCAGGATATTCTTGGAATTTTGGAGAAAGTAGTACAGTCTGGTCGTCCGTTGTTGATTATCGCGGAAGACATCGACTCTCAGGCATTGGGCGTATTGGTGGTGAACCGATTGCGTGGTGGTTTGAAAGTTGTTGCGGTGAAAGCTCCTGGTTTTGGTGACCGTCGAAAAGCAATGTTGGAAGACATTGCCATTTTGACAGGTGGTACCGTGATTAGCGAAGAAAAAGGTTATAAATTAGACCAAGCAACTTTGGAATTGTTGGGTTCTGCGGAAAAAATTACCGTAGACAAAGACAATACAACTATTGTAGATGGTGCGGGGACTAAAGAATTGATTGATACGCGTATCAACCAAATCAAATCGCAAATTGAGACGACGACCTCTGATTACGACAAAGAAAAGTTGCAAGAGCGTTTGGCTAAATTGGCTGGCGGTGTAGCTGTTTTGTACGTAGGTGCGGCGACTGAAGTGGAAATGAAGGAGAAAAAAGACCGTGTAGATGATGCATTACATGCAACTCGTGCAGCAGTTGAAGAAGGTATCGTACCAGGTGGAGGTGTTGCCTTGGTTCGTGCTATCAGTGCTTTGCGGAATTTGAAAGGGATTAACGACGACGAGACTATCGGTATCGAAATCGTTAAGAAAGCTTTGGAAGCGCCTATCCGAACCATTGCAGATAATGCAGGTGTGGAAGGTAGCGTAATTTTCCAACGCGTCTTGAACAGTAAAGGTTCAAGCGGGTACAATGCGCGCACAAACAAATTTGAGGACTTGAAAAAAGCGGGTGTTATTGACCCAACTAAAGTAACTCGAATTGCTTTGCAAAACGCAGGTTCTATCTCTGGTATGATTTTGATGACCGAATGTGTGATTTCTGACAAGCCATCTGATGATGCTGGTCATGCACATCACGGTGCGCCAGGTGGTATGCCGGGTATGATGTAGATTGCAATGAGCAATTAGGAATGAACAATGAGCAATTTTTGTTCTTGAATATAAAAAAAGCCTTTCGGAGTGATTCGGGAGGCTTTTTTTTGTTTTTGGAGGGCGTTTGAGGGATAAAATAGATTTTGTGAAAATCTATTTTATCCCTCAAGACCTCACCCGCATTGCCTGCGGCAATGCGCACTACATTTTATTTGAGGGAGATTTGTTTTTAATATTTTTACTTTTTCTTCTCCTCAACCTGCTCCTCCCTCGGCAATTCCCCAAATTCCCGAAAACGATACCCCCTCCGATAATGATACATCATTTCCAAATCTCCCGTTTTCACCTCCCCATTACGTTTAAACGGAACATTTTTTAAAACGCCTTGCAGCGCATAACCTTTCCCTTTCGTCCATTCCCACGGTTGAAAATAAGGACCATCGGAGGTCAACTCCACAAAGCCATTTTTTTTATTGTCCAAGAAGAATTCGTTGTCCATTGTCGTCACTCTAACATTAAAGGACGCGTAATTTTGACTGCTAGAATCTCGCTCAAAACTGCTCCAAATGGTATTCGCCGCCGTTATTAAATTCAACTCATATTGCTGAATATCTTTGAGTTCTTCCTGCACTTCCATCAGCAAATTAGGGACTTCATAGGCATCTTCCTCTTGATAATATTTTCGACTTGCCAATTCAAAATAATCGTCGTCGTTAAACTTAATTATTTCTTCATAAACCTCCTTTTCCATCCGTGATTTTACATTCTCAAAGACCTCCCGCTCGCGTTCTGGTAAAGCCGATACATCTCCTTCAACCACGACTTCGCCGCGATTTCGTGACCGTAATAAATTAAACTGACTTTCTCGATAGGTATCGTCTACTTCCCAATAAAACCAAGCAGTCATGTGGCATTGTTCGGCTCCATTTACGGTAACAAATTGATAAACAGACTTCCCAATACTGGGGGTGTAAAAATGAAAGGTCCGAAAAATACGTACCTTTTCAATAAATAACTGACCTTACGCAGGTCAAAAATTAGAAAATTACCAAAATATTATTAAGAGAATTTCATAACATATAAATTGCGGCTAAAAGAAGCTGCATTATGAAAAATCCACACATTTTGGACTTGTAC